>NZ_JAKEDU010000004.1 GCF_021462405.1 Thermus tengchongensis
GAGCAGAGCGGTTCTACAAGGAGATCGGGGTTCTGAAGTAGCCGTAAAGGGCGGTTCCGGGGGCCCCGCCTGGGGCCCCCTTTGACTGGGGGAAGCATGGAAAGGGACGTTTCGGCGCTGGTGGAGGAAAGCGAGCTAGGGGGGCGGAAGCCTAGGGGGTTTGGCCGCCACCTGCTCTTCACCCTGGGGGTGGTCTGGAGCCTCTTCCAGGTCTGGGCCACGGAGATGGGCACCTTGGACCCCATGCGCCTGAGGGCGGTGCACCTGGCCTTCGCCCTGGCCCTGGCCTTTCTGGCCTACCCCGGGAGGCGAGGGCCTAGGGATCGCATCCCCCTCCTGGACTGGATTCTGGCCCTCCTGGGGGTTTTGGGGGCCCTCTACGTGGTTTTGGACTACTACGGCATCACCCAGCTCCGGGGGGGGATACCCAGCGGGAGGGACGTCTTCTTGGGGAGCCTGACCCTTTTGGTCCTCTTCCTGGCCGCCTGGCGGGTGGTGGGGCCGGCTTTGCCCATCATCGCCTCGGTCTTCGTCCTCTACGCCCTCACTGGGCCCAAGGGGCTTTTGCCCTTCACCCTTCCCCCGTGGCTGCAGCTCCACGCGGGCAGCCAGTGGGGCCAACTCATGGGGCAGCTTTACACCACCGCTGAGGGCATCTGGGGGGTGCCCCTGGGGGTTTCCGCCACCTTCGTCTTCCTCTTCGTCCTCTTCGGGGCCCTTTTGGAGAAGGCGGGGGCAGGGCACTTCTTCATCCAGGTGGCCTACGCCCTCCTGGGCCACTTCCGCGGGGGGCCGGCCAAGGCGGCGGTGGTGGCCAGCGCCCTCACGGGGGTGGTCTCGGGGAGCTCGGTGTCCAACGTGGTCACCACCGGCACCTTCACCATTCCCCTGATGAAGCGGGTGGGCTACCCCCCGGAGAAGGCGGGGGCCGTGGAGGTGGCCAGCTCTTCCAACGGCCAGCTCATGCCCCCGGTCATGGGAGCGGCGGCCTTCATCATGGCGGAGTTTTTAGGCATCCCCTACACCCAGCTCATCCTGATCGCCCTCATCCCTGCCCTCCTCGCCTACGCCACCCTTTTCATCACGGTGCACCTGGAGGCTCTCCAGCTGGGCCTCAAAGGGGTGCCCCGCTCGGAGCTACCCCCTTTAGGCCCCATCCTGCGCTCGGGGTTCCACTACCTGCTCCCTTTGGCCTACCTGATCTACGCCCTGGTGGGTCTCCGGCTCACCCCCGAGCGGGCGGCCCTGAACACCATCTTTTTCATGCTTGTCCTCATCTTGGCCCAGGAGGTTTGGCGGTCCTTTAGGGGCGGTGCAGGGGTCGGCTTTGGCCTCCTTAGGGGGGGGAGGCTCATCTTGGAGGGCCTCGAGGCCGGGGCTCGGGGCATGGTGGGCATCGCCCTGGCCACCGCCAGCGCCGGGGTCATTGTGGGTATCGTCACCATGACGGGCATCGGCTTTGGCCTCACGGACATCGTGGAGCGCCTTTCCGGGGGGAACCTCATCCTGGTGCTGGTCCTGGCCCAGCTCACGAGCCTCCTCTTGGGCATGGGCCTCCCCACCACCGCCAACTACATCGTCATGGCCTCCTTGGTGGTGCCGGTGGTCCTCCAGCTTTCCGAGAAGGCGGGGTACGCCGTGCCCCCCGTGGCCGCCCACATGTTTGTCTTCTACTTCGGCATCATGGCCGACTCCACCCCTCCCGTGGCCCTGGCCGCCTATGCCGCCAGCGCCATCGCCAAGTCCGACTTCTGGAAGACGGCGGTCCAGGGCTTCGTGTATGAGCTCCGCACCGCCCTTTTGGCCTATATGTTCTTCTTCAGCCCCAAGCTTCTCCTCCTCGGGGTGGGGAGCGTCCTGGAGGGGGCCTGGATCGTCCTTTCTGCCCTTTTGGGCATGACCGCTTTCAGCGCCAGCCTGGTGGGCTTCCTGCACAAGCGCGCGCTTCTTTGGGAGCGGGCCTTGCTCATGGCCGCGGCCCTGAGTCTGGTGGTGCCCGGGCTTCTCACCGACCTGGTGGGCTTGGGTCTCTTCCTGATGGTCTACGCCTTCCAGAGGATGCGAAAATGAGGGCAGTGGACCCCATCATCCGCATCCACAACCTGCACAAGTGGTTCGGCCCCCTGCACGTGCTGAAGGGCATCCACCTGGAGGTGGCCCCTGGGGAGAAGCTGGTCATCATCGGCCCCTCGGGCTCAGGGAAAAGCACCCTGATCCGCTGCATCAACCGCCTGGAGGACTTCCAGGAGGGCGAGGTGGTGGTGGACGGGCGGAACGTCAAGGACGACCGTGCCCTCGCGGAGGTGCGGCGGGAGGTGGGGATGGTCTTCCAGCAGTTCAACCTCTTCCCCCACATGACGGTGCTGGAGAACATCACCCTGGCCCCCATGCGGGTGCGGCGCTGGCCTAAGGAGAAGGCGGAGCGGAAGGCCCTGGAGCTTTTGGAGCGGGTGGGGATCCTGGACCAGGCGCGGAAGTACCCGGGGCAGCTTTCCGGGGGCCAGCAGCAGCGGGTGGCCATCGCCCGGGCCTTGGCCATGGAGCCCAAGGTGATGCTGTTTGACGAGCCCACCAGCGCTCTGGACCCGGAGATGGTGGGGGAGGTGCTGGACGTGATGCGGGACCTGGCCCGGGGGGGTATGACCATGCTGGTGGTGACCCACGAGATGGGGTTTGCGAGGGAGGTGGCGGACCGGGTGATCTTCATGGATGGGGGGCAGATCGTGGAGGAGGGGAGGCCGGAGGCCATCTTTACCGCCCCCAAGGAGGAGCGCACCCGAAGCTTCCTGCAAAGGGTGCTCCACCACTAGGCCATGGGTAGCCCTTTGCGGCAAGGTTTTCCTTGGGGCGAGCTCCGCGCCCTCCTGGACCCCGAGGCTCCCCTTGCGAGGCGTCGGCGAGGGCTCCAGGTCTACGCGGGTTTTCTCTTCCTCCTGCAAGGGGCAGGACTCCTGCTCCTGGCTCCCTTCTTTCCCCAGGCCTGGCATCCCCTGCTTCTTGCCCTGGCGTTCCTGGGCGCGGGGTGGCTTTTCCTCCAGGCCCTCATGGCCCTAAGGGAGGAGGGTCCCTTGGGAGCCTTGGTGGCGGTGGGTCTGGGGGCGGGGCTTTTCTTCTTTTTGGGGGTGATGGGCCTTCTCCTCCGGCCCTGGGGGCTTGGTCTCCTGCCCGTGGGGGTGATGGGCTTCCTCCACCTGGTGCGGCGGTCGGAAGGGGCCCTCAAGGGGCCAGGCGGAGGGCCCGGGCCAGGTCCTTGAGGCGGATGCGGGAAAGGGCCTGGATTTCCTTGAGCCGCTCCCGGGCCCGGCGCTGGCCTAGTTCGTAGACCAGGGGGAGCTTCTCGTGGTCAAAGGTGTCGATGGGAAAGGGCGGCTCCAGGGCGATGATCACGTCAGCCTCCCTTAGGGCCAGCTCCTTGAGGCGCCTGCGGCTAGCCTCCCCGGAGAGGAGGGCGGCCTCGAGGGCCGTCTTCGGCCCCTCCTTGGGCGGGGGGTTGGACACGTCCACCGCCACCACCTTGGGGAAGAGGGCCTTGGCGGCTCGTACCGGTACCTTCTCCACCACATCCCCATCCACCAAAAGCCTTCCCTCCCAGGGCACGGGCGGGAAGAGGCCGGGGATGGCCATGCTGGCGAGGACGGCCCTCCAAACAGGGCCCTGGCGAAGGACCACCCTTTCCCCGGTGAGGAGGTCGGCCGCCTGGATGGCCAGGGGGATGGGGCTGTCCTCGAGGCGGGCTTCCCCGAGGAGGCGTTGCAACCCCTGGGCGATCCTTTCTGCCTGGAAAAGATGGGGGCGCCGGAAGGCGGTGAAGAGCCTGGCCAGGGTGCGGAGGTTTCCCCCCTGGCGAAACCCGGCGATCTCCTGGTCAAAGATGGCCTCGTGCACCCCCCAGGGGTCCTTGTGGCCGAAGGCGTAGGCGGCGGCCGCCAAGGCGCCAGCGGAGCTTCCCGCAAGGCCCCGGATGGGTATTCCCGCCTCCTCCAAAACCGCCAGCACTCCCAAGTGGGCATACCCGCGCACCCCGCCGCCCCCTAAGGCCAAGGCTACCCCCCGCACAATCCTTACCCTACACGTAAATATGAAGGCATGGTAATGGTATAACGAGGACATGCGCCCCCGCTTGGGTAGAGTTCCCGGTGTGCTAGGGGAGATTGCCTGCAAGCGGGCGGAGGAGGTGGTTCCCTATCCCCTTCCCCCTGCGCCCGAGACGGTGCCCTCCTTCCGGGAGGCCCTACTAAAACCAGGGCTTTCCGTGATCGCTGAGGTGAAGAAGTCGAGCCCCTCGGAGGGGGCTATAAGGGCGCTGGATCCCGTGGCAGCCGCCCGGGCCTACCAGCGGGGCGGGGCCAGGGCGGTGAGCGTCCTCACCGAGCCCCATTACTTTGGGGGCGGCCTCGAGGATCTTCTTAAGGTCCGCCAGGCGGTGGACCTACCCCTTCTCCGCAAGGACTTCGTGGTGGACCCCTTCATGCTGGAAGAGGCCCGGGCCTACGGGGCCAGCGCGGTCCTCCTCATCGTGGCCCTCTTGGGGGAGCTCACCGGGGTCTACCTGGAGGAGGCGAGGCGCCTTGGCCTCGAGGCCCTGGTGGAGGTGCACACGGAAAGGGAGCTGGAGGTGGCCTTGGAGGCGGGGGCGGAGATCCTCGGCATCAACAACCGCGATCTCGCCACCTTGCGCATCGACCTCGCCACCGCCCCCCGCCTGGGCCGCCTGGCCCGGGCGCGGGGCTTCCAGGGCGTCTTGGTGGCGGAGTCGGGGTACTCCAGCCGGGAGGAGCTAAAACCCCTAGAGGGGCTTTTTGATGCGGTGCTCATCGGCACCAGCCTCATGCGAAGCCCCGATCTGGAGGAAGCCCTGAGGGCGCTGGTAGGATAGCCCCATGTTGTTGATTCCCGCCGTGGACCTGAAGGGGGGCAAGGCGGTTCGGCTGCATGAGGGGGACCCGGGGCGGGAAACCCAGTACGGGGATCCAGTGGCGGCCGCCTTGCGCTGGCAGGAAGAGGGGGCCAGGCTCCTGCACCTGGTGGACCTGGACCGGGCCTTGGGAAAGGGGGATAACCTTGAGGCCCTCCGGCGGATCGCCCAGGAGATACGCATTCCCTTTGAGGTGGGGGGTGGGGTGCGTTCCCTGGAGGCTCTCCGGGAGATCCTCTCGCTCGGGGCTTCCCGGGTGGTGGTGGGCACGGTGGCGGTAAAGGATCCTGCCCTCTTGGAGGCCATGTTGGCGGAGGTGGGGCCTGCCAGGCTAGCGGTGGCCTTGGATGCCCGGGGCCTCGAGGTGGTGGTCTCAGGGTGGCAGGAGGCCACTTCCCTTTCCGCCCTGGACCTCCTTGGGCGTTGGGAGGCCCTGGGGGTGCGCACGGTGATCTACACCGACGTTCGGCGGGATGGCACCTTAAAGGGCTTGGACCTGGAGGTGGTGGCCCGGGTGCGGGAGGCCTGGCCCCATGAGCTCATTGCGGGCGGGGGGATCGCTGGCCCGGAGGACCTTCTGGGTTTAAAGCGCCTGGGGGTGGAGGGCGCCCTTTTGGGCAAGGCCCTCTACGAGGGGCGGGTGCGCCTTTCCGACTACAAGGAGGGGGTATTCTAAGGCCATGAAGCTGGCCCACTGGCTGTTTCTCCTCGCCTCCTTAGGGGCGGTGGGAGCGGGGTTTTACCTGTACCTGGCCTTCCCCTTCCTGGAGGTGCCTACCCCTTTAGGACCCTGGCCCCTTTACTATCTGCTTCCAGGCGCCTATGCCCTGGGCTTTTTGGTGGGGGGGGCCTACGCCCTTGCCCTTTGGCTTTGGGGCGTGGGGGAAAGGCGCGCCCTTCTCAGGGAGGTGCGGCGGCTTCAGGGCGAGGTCAACGCCTTAAAGCGGGAGCGCATTGAGGAGATTCCCAGAATCCCTGATCGGGAAGAGGTGTAACGATTCCCGCTCTGGGAGAGAGGGGAGGGAGGCTTGGGGGGCTATATGAAGGACCGGGTGCGCTGGCGTCTTCTTCCCTTGCCGCCCTTGAAGGAGTGGCGGGAGGTGATGGAGGCCTTTGGGGTGGGGCCGGAGGCCGCCTTGGCCTACTGGCACCGGGGGGTGCGCCGCCCGGGGGACCTGAAGCCTTCCCTGGGCCTTCTTCCCTTAAGGGGCCTTAAGGAGGCGGTGGAGCTTCTCCTTTGGGCGCTAGAGGGGAGGAAGCGCATCCGCATCCACGGGGACTACGATGCGGATGGCCTCACCGGAACCGCCATCCTGGTGCGGGGCCTCAGGGCTTTGGGGGCGGAGGTGCATCCCTTTATCCCCCACCGCCTCGAGGAGGGGTATGGAGTTCACCCCAAGCGCATCCCCGAGCATCTGGAAGCCGCCGATCTGTTCCTGACCGTGGACTGCGGCATCGCCAACCACGCCGAGCTTCGGGAACTGGTGGAAAACGGGGTGGAGGTTCTGGTGACCGACCACCACACGCCCCGCGATACACCGCCTCCGGGGGTCATTCTCCATCCCGCCTACACCCCAGACCTTAAGGAG
Organism: Thermus tengchongensis; assembly: GCF_021462405.1. Lineage (NCBI taxonomy): Bacteria > Thermotogati > Deinococcota > Deinococci > Thermales > Thermaceae > Thermus > Thermus tengchongensis. The sequence continues at coordinate 6,505 of NZ_JAKEDU010000004.1, forward strand.
CACCCCACGGGGGCCGGGGTGGCCTTCCTGCTCCTCTGGGCCCTCCATGAGCGCCTCGGGCTTCCCCCGCCCCTGGAGTATGCCGACCTGGCGGCGGTGGGCACCATCGCCGACGTGGCCCCCCTTTGGGGGTGGAACCGGGCCTTGGTGCGGGAAGGGCTTGAGCGCCTTAAGGACTCCCGCCTTTTGGGGCTTCGCGTCCTTGCGGAAAGCGTGGGCTACACGGGGAAGGCGGTGGAGGTGGCCTTCCGCATCGCCCCCCGCATCAATGCGGCAAGCCGCCTGGGGGAAGCGGAGAAGGCCCTAAGGCTTCTCCTCACGGAGGACGAGGAGGAGGCCAAGGGTTTGGTGGAGGAGCTCAATCGGCTGAACGCCCGCCGTCAGGTCATAGAGGAGGAGATGCTGAAAAGGCTCCTTCCCCAGGCGGATCCCGAGGCCAAGGCCATCGTCCTCCACGACCCCGAGGGGCATCCGGGCGTGATGGGCATCGTGGCGAGCCGGATCCTCGAGGCCACCTTGCGCCCGGTCTTCCTCGTGGCTCAGGGGAAGGGCACGGTGCGAAGCCTCCCCCCCATCAGCGCCGTGGAGGCCCTGAGGAGTGCAGAGGACCTTCTTCTCCGCTATGGAGGCCACCGGGAGGCTGCGGGCTTTTCCTTGGATGAGGCCCATTTCCCCCGGTTTAAGGAGCGGGTGGAGGCCTTTGCCTCCTCCTTTCCCGACCCCGTGCGGGAAGTGCCCCTTGTAGGGCTTTTACCCCCCTTGGCGTCCCTTCCAGACCTTCACCGAGCTTTGCTGGCCTTAGAGCCCTTTGGGGAAGGGAATCCCGAGCCCCTTTTCCTTCTCCAAGGCTCCCCGGAGGAGATCCGCTCCATGGGGGAGGGAAAGCACCTCGCCTTCCGCCTGCAGGGGGTTAGGGTGGTGGCCTGGCGCATGGGGGAGCGGGCGGCCGCTATGCCCTCGGAGTTGGAAGCCGCCGTCTTACTGGTGGAAAACCGCTGGAACGGTACCGTGTTCTATGAGGCCCAGGCCTTGGACTTCCGCGAGCCCGGGGAGCTTGAGGGAGGGGTGGAGCCCTTTGCCCATCCCATTCCTTTGCCCGAGGCCTTGGCCCGAGCCAGGATGGGGGAGGGGGTATATGTTCCCGAGGATAACCCCGAGGGCCTGGAGTATGTGAAGAGGGCGGGGTTTCGCCTATCAAGCCCTGAGGAAGCCACCCTTTGGCTAGGAATACCCCCCACCCCCGTGGAGATTCCCCGCGGTCCGGTGTATGTGGCCCTGGGGGCGGGTGCCCGGGCCAGGCTCCTGGCTCCGCCCATGCTCTCCACGGACGAGGAGCGGCTTAGGGCCTTGGTGGGGCAGAGGCTCCTCTTCGCCTATCAGCGAAGGCATGCCCCCCTTTTCAGCGAGGCCCTGTTGGCCTACTGGGCGGCTTTGTCCGATAGGGTACAGGCATTGCCGAAGAGGGGGTGAAGGATGTACAAGCAGCCTCGAGAGGTACATGAGGCCAGGATCTACACCCAGGCTTACCGGGTCTACGGGCTCATCTACCTGGTGCCCGGAGCGGGCACCGCCGACCTTTTGAACCAGGAGAGGCCCTATCTTCCCGTCACCGGTGCCCTCCTTTACACCCCGGGCTACACCCATCCCCCGGAAGCCAAGGACCTCAAGGCCAGCACCGGCTTCCTGGCCCTGCGCAAGGAGCGGATCCAGTGGGTGGCGGGGGGGAAACCCAGCGAGCCCCGCACCAGCCCAAGCCTTCTCGAGCGGCGCAAGCTGGCCTTCCTCTTTGGGGACTACCTCCTTGCGGGCGAACTCCTGCTTCCCCGGGGGGTGCGGCTTTCCGACCACCTTTCCCAGGCCAAGCCCTTCCAGACCCTCCTCGAGGCCAAGCTTTACGTCCTTAGCCCCAACAAACCCATCGTGGATCTGGAACCTTTGGAAACCTTCCCCTTTGTCACCCTGAACCTGCGCCGGGCCGAGGCGGTGGCCGAGGCCCCGGGGGAGGCCCAAGACCCCCGGCTTACCCTATTTGGCTGAGGGCCTCCCGGATGCGCTCGATCTGGGCCAGGTTTTCCTGAAGCCTTTCCTCCTCGGCCTCCACCACCTCCTTGGGGGCCTTTTCCCGGAAGCCGGGAGCGGAAAGCTTTTTCTGGCTTCTTTCTGCCAGGGCCAGGAGTTCTTGCAGGCGCTTCTCCTGCCGACGCCTCCACTCCTCCACGTCCAAAAGGCCCTCCAGGGGCATGCGCACCGTCACCTTGGGCATGGCCTTCACCAAGGCCCTGTTGGGCCGCTCGGGCAACAGCTCGGCCCGGGCCAGGAAGCGGAAGACCTCCTGGTTTTCCACCACGGGCGTGGCTTCCCCTTCCAGGTAGACCCGCACCTCCTGGGCGGGGGGAAGCCCAGCCTCGGCCTTTAGGGCCCGCACCGCCGTTACCGCCTGCTTGAGGGCTTCAAACCGGGCCTCGGCTTCCTCGTCCGTGGCCTTGGGTTGGGGCCAGGCCTCGAGGGCCAGTTCCTCCTTGCCCGTGAGGGCCTGGTAGAGCTCGCTGGTGAGGAAGGGCATGATGGGGTGGAGGAGCTTGAGGAGGGTGGCGAGGGTTTCCTCGAGGGTGCGTAAGGTAAAGGCGTTCCCTGCCTTGAGGGCCGGCTTACTGGCCTCCAGGTACCAGTCGCAGAACTCGCTCCAGACCAGCTCGTAGATCTCCCTGGCCGCCTGGGCCAGGTCCAGGGCCTCATAGAGGCGGGTTATTTCCGCCACTCCCCGGCTTAAACGGCTTTGCATGAAGCGGTCGGCCAGGGTGGGCTCTTCCGCTTTGGCCCGGAAGCCTTCCCGGCTCATGAGGACGAAGCGGGCAGCGTTGTAAAGCTTGTTGGCAAAGTTCCGGGCCATCTCCAGCCAGCGGAGGTCCAGCCTTATATCCTGCCCCCCCGTGGCCAGGTAGGTGAGGGCGAAGCGGAGGGCGTCTGCCCCGTAGCGTTCCACCATCTCCAAGGGGTCGATGACGTTCCCCTTGGACTTGCTCATCTTCTGCCCCTTCTCGTCCAGGACCAGGCCGTGGAGGAGTACGGTCTTGAAGGGCCTTTCCCCTAAGAAGTGGTAGCCGGAAACCTCCATGCGGGAAACCCAGAGGAAGAGGATGTCGTAGCCCGTGACCAGGACGTCCCCGGGGTAGAAGGCCTTGAGGTCCTCCGTCTCCTCGGGCCAGCCCAGGGTGGAAAGGGGCCAAAGGGCCGAGGAGAACCAGGTGTCAAAGACGTCCTCATCCCGCTTGAGGTTTGGGCTTCCGCAGGCCTGGCAGGTGCTGGGGTCTTCCAGGTAGCGCTCAGGGTGCGGCACGTTCACCGCCCCGCAGTCTTGGCAGTACCAGGCGGGGATCTGGTGCCCCCACCAGAGCTGGCGGGATATGTTCCAGTCCTTGACGTTCCTAAGCCAGTCGAGGTTCACCCGCTTCCAGCGCTCGGGCACGAAGGCGATCTCGTCCCGCTCCAGGCCCTGGATGACCTTTTCCGCCAGGGGCTTCATGGCAAGCCACCACTGGGGGAAGATGGCGTACTCCAGGGGCGTGCCGCAACGGGAGCAGGTGGCCATCTGGATGGTGTAGTCCTCTTCTTGCAAGAGGTGGCCCGCCTCGCGGAAAAGCTCCACCGCCCGCTTCCGGGCCTGGAAGCGCTCCAGGCCCCTCAAGGCCTCGGGCACCCGGTCCCCCGTCATGCGGCCTTCCAGGTCGATGACGGAAACCGGCTCCAGGCCGTGGCGGAGGCCGATCTCATAGTCCGTGGGGTCGTGGGCAGGGGTGACCTTGAGGGCCCCGGTGCCGAAGTCCCGCTCCACGGCGGGGTCGGCCAGGATGGGGATCCAGATCTCCGTGAGGGGGATGCGGGCCTTCTTCCCAATGAACCCTTGGTAGCGCTCGTCCTCGGGGTGGACGGCGATGGCCTGGTCGGCGAAGACCGTTTCCGGGCGCACGGTGGCGATGGCGATGGCCTCCCCGCCTTCCACCTCATAGCGCAGGGTGTAGAGCTTGCCCGGGGTGGGCTCGGTCTCCACCTCGAGGTCCGAAAGGGTGGTCTCGCACCGGGGGCACCAGTTCACCAGGCGGGGGGCGCGGTAGGCCAGGCCCTCGTGGTAGTAGCGGCTGAAGGCGTAGCGCACCGCCTTGGAGCGGGCCTCATCCATGGTGAAGGCCTCCCGGCTCCAGTCGGCGCTGGCCCCGAGGCGCTTGAGCTGGCGTAGGATGGTCCCCCCGGACTCCTCCTTCCACTGCCAGACCCTTTGCAAGAAGGCCTCCCGCCCCAGGTCGTGCCGGGTCTTGCCCTCCTTGAGGAGAAGCCTCTCCACCACCACCTGGGTGGCGATGCCGGCGTGGTCGGTGCCGGGGAGCCAGACCGCCTCAAACCCCTGCATGCGCTTAAAGCGGATGAGGGCATCCTGCAGGGAGTTGTCCAGGGCGTGGCCCATGTGGAGGGAGCCCGTGACGTTGGGGGGCGGCATGAAGATGACGAAGGGCTTTTTGCCGCTTTTGGGGTTGGCCACAAAGGGGTTTTTCGCCCACCGCTCCGCCCACTTGGGCTCCACCGCTTTGGGATCGTAGGCCTTGGGCAGGTCCATGCTACCCACCACTTTACCCAAGAGGTGCTACCATGTGGGCACATGGGCGAGGCAGCCAGGACCTTACCCCTGAGCTTTGCCGCCTACCTGGAGATGGAGGCACAAAGCCCCGTGCGCCATGAGCTCCTGGAGGGCATCCCCTACGCCATGGCGGGGGCCAGCAAGGCCCACAACCTCCTGGTGCAGAACCTGGCCTTCCTCCTGCGCCCGGCGGCCCGCGCCCGGGGTTGCCGCCTTTATGTGGAGACGATCAAGCTCCGTTTGGCCGAGCACACCGTCTACTACCCCGACCTCATGGTGGTCTGTGGGGCGGGCACCCCGCACCCCCTTTATGAGGAGAACCCCTGTTTGGTGGCCGAGGTGGTTTCCCCTAGCACGGAGCGCCTTGACCGGGGGGAGAAGCGCCACAACTACCTGCGCCTCGCTGCCTTGGAGGCTTACTTGCTGGTGAGCACCCGGGAGCCCCGGGTGGAGGTCTACCGCCGGGAAGGGGAGGGCTTCCGCCTGGAGGTCCACGCGGCGGGGCGGGTGCCTCTGCCCTGCCTGGAAGCGCTTTTGGACCTCGAGGCCCTCTACGAGGGCGTGGAGCCCGAAAGGGCGTAGAGGTAGTAGCGCCCTTCCCCTAGGTTGAAGAAGGCCTCCTCGTAGGCCAGGCCTTCCACCAGGGTTTCCGGGGGCAGGGCGAGGTGCACGGCCCCCACCGCTAGGCCCTCCGGGGAGAGGATAAGGGTGCCCTGGGCCAGCTCCTGGCTTTCCGCCTCGGGGTCGTTGAGGGGGGTGTAGAGGAGGCGCACGGGAAGGCCCTTTAGGCTATGCAGCACGTTCGTGGGGTCCCGGAAGGGGGCGCGGTGGAGAAGCCTTTCCTCCACCTCGGCCACCTCGCCCAAGAGGGCGTAGCGGTCCAAGGGGAGGAGGGCCTTTCCGCTTTCCAGGAGCACCAGGAAGCGCTCCTGGTCTTCTGGGGAAAGCCGGACGGGGGCCCGGTGGGGCCCCACCTTGGGGTCTTGGTCCAAGGCCCCTCCCTGCACCAGCGCCTTGGCCGCTTCCAGGGCTTCCTCACGGGTTTTGTAGAGGCTGTAGGGGTTTACCTTGAAGAGGAGGTCGTACCCCCTTGGCCCCTGCACCAGCCAGGCCAGGTGGAGCTCGTAGAAGCGCTGTTTTTGCCACTCGGGGTACACGGGACCAGTATAGGCCCCAGGGCCTCTCATTGTGCCTTCACCTCTTGCCCAAAACTATATCCGGGTATACCCTGAGCCCGGTATGGCGCTGACCGAAGAGCGGGTCCTCGAGGCCCTGCGCACGGTGATGGACCCCGAGCTGGGCAAAGACCTGGTCTCCTTGGGCATGGTGGGGGAGGTGCGGCTGGAGGGGAGCAGGGTGGACCTCCTCATCCAGCTCACCACCCCCGCCTGTCCCTTAAAGGGCCAGATAGAAGCGGACGTCAAGCGGGCCCTTCATCCTTTGGGGGTGGAGGAGGTGCGGGTGCGCTTCGGGGGCGGGGTGAGGGCCCCCGAGCAGTTCCCCATCCCCGGGGTGAAGCACGTGGTGGCGGTGGGCTCCGGCAAGGGGGGTGTCGGCAAGAGCACCGTGGCCGCCAACCTGGCCCTGGCCCTCCTGCAGGAGGGGGCCAAGGTGGGGCTTTTGGACGCCGATCTCTACGGGCCCAGCCAGGCCAAGATGTTCGGCCTGGAGGGGGAGAGGCTCAAGGTAGACCAGCACCGGAAGATCCTTCCCCTCGAGGCCTACGGCCTCAAGGTCCTCTCCATCGCCAACATCGTTCCTCCCGGCCAGGCCATGATCTGGCGGGGGCCCATCCTCCACGGCACCATCAAGCAGTTTCTGGAGGAGGTGAACTGGGGGGAGCTGGACTACCTGGTGGTGGACCTGCCTCCGGGTACCGGGGATGTGCAACTCAGTCTGGCCCAACTCACCAAGGTTTCCGGCGGGGTGATCGTGACCACCCCGCAGGAGGTGGCCCTGATCGATGCGGAAAGGGCTGCGGACATGTTCAAGAAGGTTCAGGTGCCCGTCCTGGGGGTTTTGGAGAACATGAGCCACTTCCTCTGCCCCCATTGCGGCCAGCCCACCCCCATCTTCGGGGAAGGGGGGGGAAGGCGGCTTGCGGAGAAGCTCAAGACCCGCTTCCTGGGGGAGATCCCCCTCACCCTCCCCCTTAGGGAAAGCGGCGACCGCGGGCGGCCCATCCTGGTGGAGGCCCCCGAGGGCCCCGAGGCGGAAGCCTTCCGCAAGGCGGCCCGGGAGCTGGCCGCTGCCCTCAGCGTGCAAGCCTTCCTTGCCTTGCCCATGGCCTGATATGGCCCTTGTTCTGGAAGGCACCAAGGAACGCGTTCTGGACCTCCTGAGGCTCAGGCCCTATACCGCCAAGGAGCTGGCCAAAGCCCTGGGGGTGAGCCGGGCGGCCATCCTGAAGCACCTGCAGGACCTCGAGGCCCGGGGTCTGGTGCGCTCGGAGGTGAGGAAGTGTCTGGGCCGGGGCCGGCCCTACCGCCTGTACATGGCCCAGGACAGGGAGGCTCCCTACGCTTCCCTTTGCGGGGATGTGCTTAAGGAGGTGGAGAGGGTTCTGGGCCGGGAAGGGGTGGTGCGCCTCCTTTTGGAAAGGAACCGCAACCTTTTTGCTCCCTTGAACCTGGAGGCCCTTCCCCTCAGGGAACGCCTGGCCCGCCTGGCCCAGTTCCTGAGGGAGCAGGGCTATGAGGCGGAGGTGGTGGAGGAAGGGGGAAGGCTGTACCTCTGCCAGAAGCGCTGCCCCAAGCTGGCCCTCTCCCGGGAGCACGAGGCCCTCTGCCAAAGCGAACTCCTCGCTTACCAGGAGTTGTTGGGCCTCCCCTTGCTGCGGGAGGAGAGGCTGGCGGAGGGGGGAAGCTGTTGCCGTTACCGGGTAGAATAGCGGGGTGTGGGTTTACCGCCTAAAGGGCACGGCGGCGGAACTGGATCCCCTGATCCCCGATCTCTTTGACCGGGGGGCCCGGGGCCTCGAGGAGCGGGAGGGGGAGGTTTTGGCCTACTTCCCCGCCCCTCTGGACCTGCCCTTTGGGGGAGTATGGGAGGAGCTCCCCGACGAGGACTGGCTTTCCGCCTGGCGGCGGGACCTCAAGCCGGTGCGCGCCGGGCCCTTCCTGGTCCTGGCCCCCTGGCACCCAAAGGAGGAAGAGGGCATTCCCCTCACCATCGAGCCCGGGATGGCCTTTGGCACCGGGCACCACGAGACCACCCGCCTGGCCCTCGCCGCCCTGGCCCGCCACCTGCGTCCTGGGGAGAAGGTGCTGGACCTGGGCACGGGCTCGGGCATCCTGGCCATCGCCGCCGCCAAGCTGGGGGGTGAGGCCTTGGGGGTGGATATCGACGAAACCGTGCTTCCCCAGGCGGAGGAGAACGTCAGAAGAAACGGGGTCGGGGTCCGCTTCCTCCTGGGTAGCCTCGAGGAAGCCCTGCCTTACGGGCCCTTTGATCTCCTGGTGGCCAACCTGTTTGCGGAGCTTCACCGGGAGCTGGCCCCCCTCTATCCAAAGGCCTTGGCCCCTGGGGGTAGGCTTCTCCTCACGGGGATCCTGGCGGAAAAGGCCACCCTGGTGAAGGAGGCCATGGCCAGGGAAGGCTTTTCCCTCCAGGAGGAGGAGAGGGAAGGGGAGTGGGTGTTGCTGGCCTACGGGATCTGAGCCATGCGCCCGCACCGCGCCTACAGCCCAGGCCTTACCGGGGTGCTTCCCTTAAGGGAAAGCCGGCACCTCCTGGAGGTATTGCGGGCCAAGGTGGGGGACCGGTTCACGGTCTTCGACGTGGACCGGGAGGCCGTGGCGGAGGTGGTGGAGCTGGGGCCACCGGTGCGCTACCGCATCCTGGAGGAACGGCGCCCGGAGCGGGAGGTGGGGGTGGAGGTGGTCCTCTACCCCGCTCTTTTAAAGGGGGACAAGCTTGCCGAGGTGGTGCGCGCGGCCACGGAGCTCGGGGCCACCCGCATCCAACCCCTCGTCACCCGGCACTCCGTGCCCAAGGAGATGGGGGAGGGGAAGCTGAAAAGGCTTCAGGCCATAGCCGTGGAGGCAGCTAAGCAGTCGGGAAGGCTGAGGGTGCCCGAGGTCCTGCCTCCCATTCCCCTGAACGCCCTGCCGAAGGTGGAGCAGGGTATGGTGGCCCATCTGGGAGCAAGAAGCCTGGTTCGGGAGGTGCTGGACCTTGGGAAGCCCCTGGCCTTGGCCGTGGGACCGGAAGGGGGATTTGCGGAGGAGGAGGTGGAGCTTTTGCAGGAAAAGGGCTTTACCCCGGTCTTCCTGGGCCGGAGGATTCTGCGGGCGGAAACGGCGGCCATCGCCCTCCTCGCCCTGTGCACCGCCGGGGAGGGGAGATGAGGACCTTCGGCTGGCTTGGGGGTGTGGCCTTCCTCCTCTTCCTTGCCGGCTGCCGCTACACCTTCCTCCCCCTGGACCCGGGCAAGCCCCTGCCCCCGGAAAGGCCTTTTGTGGTGGCCCGTCTGGAGAAGGGCGCGGAGGAGGCCATCCTGGTCCTCAGGGTGGAGCGCCTTCCTTCCCCGGGTTACCTCCACCTCAAGTGGTTCCGGGAGGAGGCTTTGCTCCAGGAGAAAACCCTCTTTCTAGAGAAGGTGGGCTCCTACCGGGTTTCCTTTCCCTTGAGCGAGGGTTACCATCGCCTGGTGGGGCTTTGGGTGGAGGGGGTTCTTTTCCAGCTGGACCTGGGGACGCCCAGCCTACCGGACCCCGATGAGGAGGAGAAAAAGGGGAATGGTCAGGAACGCTAGGAAGGTGGACACCACCACGCTCCTGGCCACCCGCGGGGCTTCCCCTCCAAATTCCCGGGTGAGGAGGAAGGCGTTCACCGCCACCGGGGTGGCCGACTGCAGGACCAAGACCTGGTGCTCCAGACGGGGAAGGCCCAGGATGAACCCCACCCCGTAGGCCAGAAGGGGGGCCAGGAGGAGCCGCAGGCCGCTGGCTACTCCCTCAAAGGCCCCCACCTGGAAGCGGGTCTGGCTCATCTGCATCCCCAAGGTGAGGAGGAGAACGGGGATGGCCGCTTGGCCCATGAGGCGTAGGCCCTCGTCCAGGCGGAAGGGAAGGCTTACCCCCAGGGCTTTCAGCAGCAGGCCCAGAAGGAGGGCGTAAAAGAGGGGCAGGCGCAGGGTGAAAAGGAGCCCTTCCTTGAGGCTGCCTCCCCTTATGAAGGCTGGCCCTAGGCCGAACATGACCATGCTGGAGAGGATGAAGTACACCACGGCCCGCCTCAGCCCCTCTTCTCCCAGGGCAAAGTAGACCAGGGAAAGCCCCATGTTGCCGGAGTTGGGGAACAGGCTGCAGACGAGAAGAGACTTGGCGGCCTCGGGAGGGAGGCCCAGGAGTCTGGCCATCCCAGTGATGGCCAGAAAGAGGAGGAGGTAGGTGAGGGTAAAGCCCAAGGCAAGGCCCACCAGTCCTTCCCGGGAGTACTCCGCCCGGTACATGGCGTCGAAGATGAGGGCGGGCACCAGGAGGTAAAGGGTAAGGCGGCTTAGGGTGGTGAGGTCCATGGGAATGCGCTTGCCCAACAGATACCCAGAGAAGACCACCAGGGCCACGGGAAGAACCGTGTTGAGAAGGGCCTGCATGTGAGGCATTCTAAAGGCATGGCGGGCTATCTGGCGCTTTCTAAGGCTATAGAGAGGGTGCTCCTCCGGAAGGCGGAGGTTCCGAGAAGGCTGGTCCTTCCCATCCCGGGAGGGCAGTTTTTGGTGATGCCCGCCGCAGACCAAGAGGTGGCCCTTTGCAAGCTGGTCACGGTAGAAGCCCATCGCCGCCCTTCGGTCCAGGCGGAGGTCTGGGCCAAGCGGCTAGATACCGGGGAGGTTTTCCACCTGCCGGGGGAGGAGATCACGAAAAGGCGCACCGCTGCCCTTTCCCTCCTGGCGGCCCGGCTCCTTGCTCCTAGGCAAGAGGGGGCGCTGCTCCTGGTGGGGCCTGGGGTTCAGGGGGAAGCCCACCTCGAGGCCTTCGCCGAGGGATTTACCCTGTGCCGGGTTTGGATCCGGGGAAGGAGCAGGGAGCGGACCGAGGCCCTTTTGGCCAAGGCCAGGGGTATGGGCCTCGAGGCGGAGGAGTGGGTGGCCCCTGAGGTGCCTGAGGAGGTGGCCTTCATCGTCACGGCCACCTCGAGCTCCACCCCCGTTCTACCTGAGAGGGTGCCGGGAGGCACCTTCATCGCTGCCGTGGGAAGCTTCCGCCCGGAGATGCAGGAGGTGCCAAGGGCCTTGGTGGAGCGGGCAGCGGTTTACTGCGATACGGAGGATGCCCTGGTGGAGGCTGGGGAGCTTCAGGGCCTTTCTAAGCCGGTGGTGACCTTAAGGGAAGCCCTTTCGGGCAAGCGGTCGAAAGGGGACCCCGTGCTTTTCAAGAGCGTGGGCCACGCCCTTTTTGACCTGGCGGCGGTGCGGCACCTCCTGGGCTTGGACTAAAGGCGGACGACGATCTTGCCCACATGGCCCCTGTCCAGAAGGGCTTGGAAGGCGGCTTCAGCCTCGAGGAAGGGGAAAACCCTTCCCACCACGGGCTTGAGCTCCCGGCCCAAACGGGGCAGGAGAAACCGCAAGGCCTCCTGCACCAGGGCCTTTTCCCTAAGGAGGGGAGCCAGCCAAAAGCCCATTACGGTGAGGTTTCTTCGCATGAGGCGCAAGGGATTCAGGGGCGCCACCTCTCCCTCGGCGGCCCCGATATAGACCAGCCTTCCCCCCGGGTTTAGAAGGGAAAGGCTTTCCTCCAACTGGTTACCCCGCACCTCCAGAAGGATATCCACCCCGCCGAATGCCCTGGCCCTTTCGGGGAGCTCCGCATAGGGGGCGACGGCTTCGGCCCCCAGGGCCTGGGGAAGATCCAGCTTCTCGGGCCTCGAGGCGGAGGCCAGCACCTTTAGGCCCATGGCCTTTGCCACCTGTACCAAAGCGGTTCCCAAAGCTCCCGCTGCTGCCTGCACCAGGACCTTTTCCCCGGGCTTGGCCCCCGCCTGCCTCAGGGCCAGGTAGGCGGTAAGGAAGGAAACCGGGTAGGCGGCGGCTTCCTCCGAGGAGAGCCCCTCAGGCACGGGTAGAAGGGCTTCCCTGGGCACGGCTACCTTCTCTGCCAGGGCCCCATGCCCCATCAGGGCGGCGAAGCGCCGTCCCTCCACCCGGCCCACCGCTTCCATGCCCGGCACGAAGGGCGGATGCGTCCGGGTGAGGTATCCGCCAAGCCGCATGAGGTGGTCGGCAAAGTTCAAGCCCACCGCTTCCACTTCCAACACCACCTCACCCGGGCCCGGCGTGGGGTCGGGGATCTCCTTAAGGGTCAAGGGGCCTTGAAGGCGTTCTTGCACCCAGGCGCGCATGCCAGGAGTCTACCCCTTCACCGAGCCAGCCAGGAGTCCTCGAAGGAAGTACCGGCCCAGGAAGATGTAGACCAGAAGGGTGGGTAAAGCGGCCAGAATGGCCCCGGCCATGGGCAGGTTCCACTTCACCGCCTCGCCCCCCGCCAGCTGGGCCAGGGCCACGGTGATGGGCTGGCTCTCGGGGCGGGTGAGGGTCACGGCGAAGAGGAACTCGTTCCAGATCTGCGTGAACTGCCAGATGGCCACCACCACGAAGGCGGGGGCGGAAAGGGGCAGGACCACGTGGCGGAAGATGCCGAAGAAGCCCGCCCCGTCGATGCGGGCGGCCTCCACCAGCTCGTCGGGGATCTCCGAGTAGTAGTTTTTGAAGATCAGGGTGACGATGGGGATCCCGTAGACCACGTGCACCAGGATGAGCCCCCAGAGGGTGCCGTAGAGCCCGATGGCCTTCACGAACTGGAAGAGGGGGATGAGGATGCTCTGGTAGGGGATGAACATCCCGAAGAGCATGAGGGCGAAGAGGAGGTTGGAGCCCCTGAAGGGCCACTTGGCCAGAACGTAGCCGTTGAGGGCTCCCACCAGCGCGGAAAGGGCCGTGGCCGAGAGGGCCAGGACCGCGCTGTTTTGGAACTTGGGCCGAAAGGCCTCCCAGGCGGTGCGGAAGCTTTCCCAGTAGACGGGATCCGGCCAGCGCCACACCGCATCCAGGGTGATCTTGGCGGGTTCCTTGAGGGCGGTGAGGACCACCAGGTACACGGGCAGCAGGAAGAACAAGGTAGCGAGGAGAAGGAAGCCGTAGAGGAAAACCCGCCCCATCACCGCTGCACCTCCTTCTTGAGCTGGCTTGCCAGGTAGGGGATGACCACCACGGCCACCAAGAGCAAAAGAAGGATACCGATGGCCGCGCCCTTGGCGAACTGGTTCCCCCGGAAGGCCAGGAGGTACATGTAGATGGCGGGCACATCCGTGGGGGCGTAGTCCAGCCCGGCCATGGCGAAGATGAGGTCAAAGATCTTCAAGGCGATGTGCCCCAGGACGATCATGGCCGAAAGGGTGATGGGGGCGAGGAGGGGGAAGATCACGTGGCGGTAGGTCTGCCACTCGCTGGCCCCGTCCACCTTGGCCGCCTCCAGCACCTCCACCGGGATGCCCCGTAGCCCCGCCAGGTAGAGGGCCATGGTGTATCCTGACATCTGCCACACCGCCGCCAGGATCACCCCCACCAGGGCCAGGCTGAAGCCGTGGGGCTCGGGGTAGGGCAGAAGCTGGACGTGCCGCCCTAGCGTGAAGGCCCAAAGGAGGAGCACGCTTGCGGAGAGGAGGCTCCAGAAGCGCCGCTTCCCTTCCCCTGCCCGGTGGGCCTGCCAGCCCAGGTAGAGGAGGACCAGGCCCACCACGAAGGCGGTGTAGAGGGGAAGCTGGTTCCAGTCAAAGACCAGGACCTGCGCCCGGGTGGTGAGCCAGGGAAAGCCGAGGGGGGGTAGGCCGAAGAGGGTGGGCAGGACGTTCACGCCCCCCTGCGGCTGCAAGAGCCAGCGCCAGATGGTGCCGGTGACCACGAAGGAAAGGGCCATGGGGAAGAGAAAGACGGTGCGGAAGAAGCCTTCCCCTTTGGGCCCCCGGTCCAGGGCCACCGCCAGGAGGAGGCCCAGGCCCAGGCTCCCCCCCATGAAGAAGAGGGTGAAGAAGATGAGGTTGACCACGCTCTGGCGAAAGCGCACGTCCACGAAGCCGGTGAAGAGCTCCCGGTAGTTCTCCAGGCCCACGAAGCGGAGTTCGGGCCTTAGGGCCAGGGCCTGGGCGGGGTTTTTCCCCCAGTCCGTGAAGGACACCCAGAGGTTTTGTCCGATGAAGCCGTAGACGAAGATGCCCACCGCCACCAAGGAGGGGAGGAGGACCAAGAAGGCCGTGATGCGATCGCGCATAAGTCCTTTGGGGAAAAGCCCGTGGGGGCTTTTGCCCCCACGGGCCGAGGGGTTCTAGCGGCCCAGACCCACCTGGTTGGCGATGGCCTGGGCGGCGTTGGCCGCCGCCTGCGGGTTCTTGCTCTGCAAGAAGATCTCCATCACCGTGCCGAACTGGCTCATGAAGCTCTCCGGCGCCACCGCCCCGTGGACCAGGGAGCCCACGATCCGGTTCGTCTTCCAATCCTTCATGGCCGACTGGCCGTAGGCGTTGTACTTGGCGGGGTCGGAGTCCAGCCTTGCGGCGATGGAGCCCTTCAGGGGGTTAAAGGTGTCCTGGCCCTCCTTGGAGCCCACCAGCTTGAGCCAGTTGATGGCGTTTTGCCGGTTCTTGGCCCCCTTGGGCAGGCCAAAGGAGTCGGAGAGCATCATGAAGATCCCGGAGGTGCCGGGGGAAGGGGCCCAGGCGAAGTCGGTGCCGGGCCTGAGCTTCAAGGTGGTGCTCATGTAGCCTGCGGCCCAGTCGCCCATGATGTTGAAGGCGGCTTTGCCCTGCACCACCCGGTCCACCGCCTGCTGCCAGGAAAGCCCGGCGGCGTCCTTGTTGGCGCAGTCCAGCACCTTGCCGAAGGTTTCCCACACCGCCACCGCCTTGGGGTCGGTGAACTTCAGCTTGCCGCTCCAGAGGTTGGCCCAGCCGTCCGCGCCCAAGGTGGCCAGGGCCACGCTCTCCCAGAGGTGCTGCTGGGTCCAGTTCTCCCCCAGGGCCAGGGGCGCCTCGAGGCCCTTCCGCTTCAAGGTCTGGCAGGTGGCGAGGAACTCCGCCCAGGTCTTGGGTGGGGTCACCCCCCATTCCTTCAGCTTGGCGGGGATGTACCACATGACGTTGGAGCGGTGGATGTTCACCGGCACGCTCCAGATGCCGCCCTTGTAGGAGAGGAGGTCAACGAGCCCCTTGGGGAAGGCCTGGAGCCAGCCTTCCTGCTTGAAGAGGGCGGTGAGGTCCTCCATGCGGTCGGCCACCACCCAGGTGCCGATGAGCTCCTGTCCCGCGTGCACCTGGAAGGTGTCGGGCGGGTCGCCGCCCAGCATGCGGGTCTTCAGCACCGCCTTGGCGTTGACCCCAGCGCCGCCGGTCACGGTGGCGTTGATCACCTCCACCCCGGGGTACTTCTGCTTGTAGAGCCGGATGAGGGCTTCCAAAGCCGGGCCCTCGTCCCCTGCCCACCACGAGAAGATCTCCAACTTGCCCGTTTGGGCCAGGGCGTTAAGCCCCAAGGCCACGCCGATCGCCAAAAGCCACTTCCTCATACCGACCTCCATTGCGACGTGGGCGTTCCGCCCACAGGCCGCCCAGCTCAAAAAACCTCGCCAAAAAGAGGCTGGCCCCCCCTACCGCTGGGGCCAGGTGGCCGTAGACCGAAGGGCGCACGGGGAGGTCCCGGTGGGCCTCCAAAAAGGCGTGGGTCCGAAGGGACTGACGCAGGGGGGCTTCCAGGTACGGGAAGAACTCCGCCGCCTTTCCCCCTACCACCACCAAGGCGGGGTCGTAGGCCACGGCCAGGTTGGCCAGGAAGCGGCCCAGGGCCTCCCCTAGGTGGCGGATGGCCTCGAGGGCCTTGGCCTCCCCCTCCTTGGCCTGCCGGAGGAGGGCCTCGAGGTCCTCCGCCTGGCCTCCCAGGGCCTGGTGGTGGGCCAGGAGGTTGCCCAATCCCAGCTCCGTTTCCAAGCACCCCCTGCGGCCACAAGCGCAGGTTTTTTCCCCCTGGCCCAGCCAATGGCCCACCTCCCCTGCGGCCCCGCCTGCTCCCCGGAGGAGGCGGCCTTCGGCCACCACCCCTACCCCCAAACCGGTGCTCAGGACCAGGTAGGCTAGGTTGGCCTCCCCGTGGAAGAAGACCTCAGAGAGGGCCGAGGCCTTGGCGTCGTTCTCCGCAGCCACCGGAAGGGGAAACTCCTGGAGGAGAGGCTTGAGGTCTAGGCCACGCCAGCCCAGGTTGGGGGCCAGAAGGAGGCGGTCTTCCACCACCACCCCAGGCAGGGTGAACCCCAGGCCCAAGGGCCCAGGCACGTGGGGCCAGACCTCGGCAAGAAGCCGTTCCAGACGTTCCTTGGGACCGGCCTCCCGGGGGTGGCGCCACTCCTTGGCCCACAGGACCTCCCCCCGCCAGTCCAGGGCCAGGAGCACTGTCCCCTCCACCCCGAGCTCCGCTCCCAGGGCGAAGCGGGCCCGGGGCCTGAGGTGCAGGAGGGTACCGGGCCGGCCCAGGGGAGGGGAGGTGGAGGCCCCTTCCTCCAGAAGGCCTTCCTGCAGGAGCTCGTCCACCAGGCGGCTGACCGCGCTCTTGGCCAGGCCTGTGAGGCGGGATAGGTCGGCCCGGGTGAGGGGGCCCTTGCGCAGGTATCCCAGGATGGCCCTGCGGTTCAGCCTGCGGATCTCCTGCGTGTCGCCCTTGCGCACCTCCCACCTCTTTAGTTCGTTCTCGGCACTAAGTAAAGCACGGGCGTGTTCCGGTGTCAAGGCCTTGTCAGTTCCCGGCCTTAGGCCTTAGCCTTTCCCTAAGGCCCGCTAGGGCCCCAAAGCCAGGTCCCGTTGCCCTGGTGCCTGGGCGCGTAGTCCAGGCTTAAAGTGGGGAAGTCCGGTGCAAGTCCGGCGCTGTCCCGCAACGGTAACCGGCCAAGCTTTGCGCCCCGCTTCGCAGGCCGGAAGCCCGAATACCTGCCAGGGCCGCCCGTCAGACCCCAAGGCGGGCACCTCACGCGGATGGGGGAGCGATGGGGGCTTAAGAGCCTTTTCGGCCCCTGCCGCTTTCCGGCAGGGGCTTTCCCTACCTCTCCCAGGCCTGGCCCTAGCGGCCTTAGGGAGGTAGGCATGAAGAAGCTACTGGCGTTTCTGACGGTCCTTCTGGCGCTGGCCTTCGCTTTTCCCCTTACCCTCACCGACGACCTGGGGCGCACGGTCACGGTCAAGGCGCCGCCCAAACGGATCGTCACCATGTTGCCCTCGGTGACGGAGACGGTGTGCGCCCTGGGGGCCTGCGATCGCCTCGTGGCCACCGACGACTACTCCGATTGGCCCGAGCGGGTGAAGGCCCTGCCCAAGGCCGGGGGGCTCTACAACCCCAACCCCGAGCTCATCGTGGCCCTTAAGCCGGACCTGGTCTTGGTTTCCAAGTACGGCCGGCTTTACGAGACCCTGGAGCGGGCGGGCCTTACCGTGTATGCGGTGCGCACGGAGACCTACGAGGACATCTTCCGCACCACCCGCACCTTGGGGAAGCTCCTGGGCCTCGAGGGCCAGGCGGAGCGCCTGGTGGCCCAGATCCAGCGGGAGGTGTACCAGGAGGAAGCCCGGGCGGCCAAGGCCAAGGACCGGCCGAGGGTCTACTACGAGATCGACCCTACCCCCTACACCGTGGGCCCGGAGAGCTTCATTGGGGTCCTCATCCAGAAGGCCCGGGGGGTAAATATCGTGCCTAAGGAGCTCGGGCTCTTTCCCAAGATCGCCCCGGAGTTCGTGGTGGAGAAGAACCCCGAGGTGATCGTGGCCACCTACCCGGGTGCCCTGGAAACCATCCGGACGAGGCCTGGATGGAGCCGGGTGCGGGCGGTCCAGACGGGGCGCATCTGCGTGTTCACTGGGGGCCAAGACAGCCTCCTGTCCCGCCCAGGCCCCCGGGTGGCCCAGGGGCTTAGGCTTCTGGTGGACTGCTTCCATGGACGCTAGGCCATGACCCAGGCCCTTCCTTTGGCCCTTAGGCGGAGCCTGGTCCTCCTGTGGCTGGTTTTCCTTCTGCTTGTGGCCCTGGTGCTGGGGGTGGCCCTAGGCACGGTTAGCCTTTCTCCCCTCGAGGTGGTTCAGGCCCTCTTGGGCCAGCGGGAAAACCCCATTGTCACCGAGATGCGCCTGCCCCGGGTCCTGGGGGGGATGCTGGTGGGGGCGGCTTTGGGGGTGGCGGGGGCGGCTTTCCAGGGGCTTTTCCGCAATCCTCTGGCCGACCCCTACCTCATGGGCTCGGCGGCGGGGGCAGCCTTCGCTGTAACCCTTCTGGCTAGCTTTCTGGGGAGTCTAGCCCCTGGCTTTGCCCAGCACGCTGTTTTTCAGGGCTTACCCCCCTCCGCCACCCTCTTCGGGTTCCTGGGGGCCTTTTCCGCCACCCTGCTCACCCTGGTCCTGGCGGGAGGAGCAGCCCGTACCGGGGAGCTGGTCCTGGCGGGGGTGGTGGTGGGGAGCGTCCTGACCGGGGCCACCACCTACCTGATGCTCCAGGACGCCGACCGGGTGCGGGCGGTGTTCGCTTACACCCTGGGGAATCTGGCCTTTTTGGGTTGGCCAGGGGTGAAGGTTCTGCTTCTCTTTTTCCTACTGGCCCTTCCCCCGCTTTTGCTGTTGGGCCGGGTGTTGAACGCCCTCCAGCTGGGGGAGGAGGTGGCCAAGAGCCTGGGACTGCCCCTAGAGGGCCTTAAGCTCTTTCTCCTTCTTACCGCAAGTCTCCTGGTGGCTGCAGCCGTGGCCCAGGCGGGGATCATTGGTTTCGTGGGGCTGATCACCCCCCACCTTTTGCGGCGGTTTCTGGGGGAGGATTACCGGTTGCTCCTGCCGGCCTCCGCCTTGGGCGGGGCGGTTCTGTTGGCCCTGGCGGACCTTTTGGCCCGCACCCTTACCCGGCCGGCGGAGCTTCCCGTGGGGGTGGTCACCACCCTTCTGGGGGGGCCCTTTTTCCTCTATCTGATGTGGAGGCGGCGTGGCAGGGCTTGAGGCCAGGGGGATCGTGGGTCCCTATGCCCTTTTGGGGGTGGACCTGGCCGTAAGGCCAGGGGAGTGGGTGGCCCTCCTAGGCCCCAACGGGTCGGGCAAGAGCACCCTTCTTAGGGTGATGGCGGGGCTTCTTTGGCCTAAGGCCGGGGAGGTCTTTTTGGAGGGAAAGCCCCTTCGGGCTTATAGGAGCTATGTCCGGGGCCGGCTCCTCGCCTACCTGCCTCAGGGGGGGCCTTACCCGGAGGGGCTTTTGGTGGAGGAGGTGGTGCGCCTGGGAAGGCTTCCCCACCTGGGCCTTTGGGGACGGGAGGGGCGGGAGGATGGGGAAGCGGTGGAGTGGGCCTTGGAGGTTACGGGGGCTTCCCGCTTCCGGGGCCGGTACCTGGGTAGCCTTTCCGGGGGGGAGCGCCAGCGCGTCCTTCTGGCCAGGGCCCTGGCGGCCAGGCCCCGTTACCTCCTTCTGGACGAGCCCACCACCTTCCTGGACTTGGAATACCAGGGGGGGTTGCTGGCCCTCCTGCGGGGCTTGGTCGCTAAGGGAATGGGGATTCTCGCCGTCCTCCACGACCCTAATCAGGCAGCCATGGCTGACCGGGTGGTGGTGCTCAAGGGGGGAAGGCTTTTGGCGGAGGGAAGGCCGGGGGCGGTTTTCACCGAGCCCCTTCTCCAAGGTCTTTATGGCCCTGGGATTCGGGTGGCCCACCTCATGGGGAGGCCCCATGTCTACTTGGACGGATAGGGCCAGGCTTTACATCCGGGGCCGCGCTTTCCTCCTGGACCTTGGGGAGGAGGTGGCCTTTTACACGGAGTCCGGGCCCAAAAGGGCCCGCTACCTCCTGGTGGGTAGGCTTTCCCTGCCCGAGCGCTTGCGGCTTGGCCTGCCCCGGGAAGGGGTTCTCCACTACCCTTTGCCGGTGGACCCCTTGGCCTTTGAGTGGGAAGGGGAAACTTTGATCCTTCCAGGGCTCAGGGTGTATCTGGGAGGGCCTCCGGCCTTTGTGGAAACCCCTTACTACGCCTGGCGGCTGTAGGGCTTGGGGTTGCCGAGCCCTCCGGGAGCTCCGAAGAGGGGCCCGCTAGCCCTTGACGGAGAGGCAGGCCACGGGGTAGGGTGAGCTTACCGACCATTCGGTCGCCAAACACGGGAGGTGGCGGATGCGGCTTAAGGACAAGGTGGTGCTGATCACGGGGGCGGCCCACGGGATCGGCCGGGCTACCCTGGAGCTCTTTGCCCGGGAGGGGGCCAGGCTGGTGGCCTGTGATCTGGAGGAGGAGCCCCTAAGGGAGGCGGCGGCAGCCACGGGGGCCTTGGCCCTTCCCATGGACGTGGCCGACCCTGCTTCGGTGAAGAGGGGGTTCCGGGAGGCCCTTCAGGCCATGGGCCGCCTGGACGGGGTGGTGCACTATGCCGGCATCACCCGGGATAACTTCCACTGGAAGATGCCCCTGGAGGACTGGGAGGCGGTGCTCCGGGTGAACCTCACGGGGAGCTTCCTGGTGGCCAAGGCGGCCTCCGAGGCCATGCGGGAGCGGAATCCTGGTTCCATTGTGCTCACCAGTTCCCGGGTGTACCTGGGTAACCTGGGGCAGGCCAACTATGCGGCTTCCAAGGCGGGGGTGGTGGGGCTTACCCGCACCCTGGCCCTGGAGCTCGGGCGGTACGGGATCCGGGTGAACGCCCTGGCTCCGGGGTTTATTGAAACTCGGATGACGGCTAAGGTACCGGAGAAGGTGCGGGAGAAGGCCATTGCCGCCACCCCCTTGGGCCGTGCCGGCCAGCCCATAGAGGTGGCCTACGCCGCCTTGTTCCTTGTTTCCGATGAGTCCAGCTTCATCACCGGCCAGGTACTCTTCGTGGACGGGGGTAGAACGGTGGGGGCCGCTCCTGCCTAAGGGTAGGGAGGCTAAGTACCCCGTCGTGGCTTGCGCCACGACGGGGGCCCCAAAGAGGGCATGAGCGCGCCGCTTTGGCTTTGACCGGTGGGGCAACCTTTGCGTGCGGATGCTTAGGTTCCTAAGGGGGAACCATGGATTTTTCCCGGCTGGATGGTTTTTTGAAGAGGCAGGTGGCTGAGGGCCTTCTTCCCGGGTACGTGGCCCTGGTGGCCCGGGGGGGAGAGGTGGTCTACCAGGGGGTGGGGGGGTATCTGGATCCCGAAAGGGCTCTTCCCATGCGGGAAGACGCTCTTTTCCGCATCTACTCCATGACCAAGCCATGGGTTTCCGCCCTGGCCCTCACCTTCCTGGAGGAGGGTAGCCTTTCCCTCATGGACCCTGTGGAAAAGTACCTGCCGGGGTTCGCCGGGGTCAAGGTGGGGCGGGAAGTGGGGGAGGAGGTGGCCCTCGAGGCCCTGAGGGCGCCGGTTACCGTTTATGACCTTCTGCGCCACACGGCGGGCTTTACCTATGGGGTCTTCTTCCGCTCCCCGGTGAAACGGCTCTACCTGGAGGCGGGGGTGGACCGGTTTGACCTTTCCCGGGAGGATTTTCTTGAGCGCCTGGCCGCTTTGCCCCTGCGTTTTCAGCCGGGAGAGGCCTTTGAGTATGGGCTTTCCACCGATGTGCTTGGACATCTTTTGGAGGTGCTTGCGGGGAGGAGCCTGGCGGAGCTCTTGGAGGAACGGGTGTTCGCTCCCTTGGGGATGCGGGACTCGGGTTTTTGGGCCAGGGATCCCACCCGTTTGGCAAAGCCCTTTCCCCAGGACCCGGAAACGGGCAGGTCCATCCGCCTCATCCCTGTGGAAGCGGAGCCCCCCCGGTATGCGGGGGGCCTGGGCGGGGTGAGCACGGCCTGGGACTACCTGCGGTTCCTGGAGGCCCTGCGCACGGGCCGGGGTGTGTTGCACCCGAGCCTGTGCCGCCTCATGACCCAGGACCACCTGGGCCCCCTTTACGAGGCCGGGTTGCGGCGGGGCCTCGAGTACGCCCCAGGCCCGGGCTACGGCTTCGGCCTGGGGGTGGCGGTGCGTTTGGGCCCTGGGGGTCTGGCTCCGGGAAGCCCCGGGGACTTCTACTGGTGGGGGTTTGCCGGCACCTACTTCCTGGTGGATCCCGCCCTAGAACTGAGCGCCTTGCTTTTCACCCAAGCCCCCAATCTCCTTTCCGTGTTGGAACCGGAAAAGGCTCTTCACTCCCGGCTTGGGCAGCGGCTTGGCCTGGCCTTCCGCACCCTGGTTTACGGGACCTTTTCCTGAAGGGCCTCCACCCCAACCGCCTGGGCCAGCTCCTCGGGAAGGCGCAATACCTCCCCGGCCATTTCGATGCCCACCCCATCTCCTTTCTCCACCACCCTCAGGACCTTTCCGGGAACCAGGCCCAGCTTGGCCAGGAGGTTGAGGGTGCCCCGGTCCTGGGCCAGGGCCCGCACCACCCGGGCCTCCCCCAAGGGAGCCTGAGAGAGGGGCAGGGCTCGGGCTTCCGGCAGGGCCAGGTCCTTGGTGGGGATGGGGTCCCCGTGGGGGTCAAAGGGAGGGTGGCCTAAGAGCTCGGCGATCCTTTCCTCAAAGACCTCGCTGATCACGTGTTCCAGCCTTTCCGCCTCCAGGTGGACCTCTTCCCAACCGTAGCCCAGGGCCTGGTGCAGGTAGGCCTCGAGGAGCCGGTGGTGCCTTAAGACCTCCAGGGCAATCCGCCGCCCGGCCTCGGTGAGCCGGGCCCCCTGGTAAGGGGCATGCTCCACCAGGCCCAAGGCCGTGAGCTTCTTGAGCATCTCCGTCACCGAGGGGGGTTTAACCCCCAAGCGCTCGGCAAGCGCCTGGGTGGGCACCGGGCCTTGCCGCTCCGCCTCCAGGAGGAAAAGCTGCTTCAGGTAGTCCTCCTGGGCCTCGGACAAGGGAGGGCGCGCCATCCCCCTCAAGGTAGCATGAAACCCTAGGGGTTAAAGGAGCTTCTTGGTCCAGGGAGGAGGTCCTAGGCCCAGGAGGCCTTTAAGCCCCATGGCGGCCTCCACCCCCTGGGTGCCGTAGTTGTTGTTGAAGATGACGAAAACCGTCTCGGCCTTCTCCGCCAGGGTCAGGGTGGCTTGGGCCAGGTCCTGAAGCTCCTCTTCCGAGTAACGCCAGTTGAAGCGCTCGTAGGGCTTCCGGTGCGGGCCTTTCCAGGACTCCCTGTTTCTCCCGTGGCATCGGAGCACCGCCACGGGGTGGGTGGGTTCCAGGACCCGGGGTGGGGCCTCGGGGTGGGGTGGGGCATCCACGCTCACGTGGATGAGGCCGAGCCGCTCCAGTTCCTTCCTCACAAATCCCCAGGCCACGTACCACTTGGGGTTGCGGAACTCCACTGCCACCCAGTAGCCTTGGGTCCTTTCCGCTAAATATTCCAGGTAATGGAAGCTTCGGGGTTTAGGTTCGGTCCAGGGCGGAAGGCCAAAGTGCAGATAGCCCAACTTGCCAGCTTGCCTAAGGGGCCCGATGGCGGAGAAAAAACGGTTCCAGGCTTCCTCGATCACCTCCTTGGGCACCTCCCTCTGCGCCAAGTGGCCTTCCGATTTGGGCAGGAGGGAGCGCAGATCCTTGGGAAGGGTAGAGGCCTCGAGGCCGTGCCCGGTAAAGGCGGAAAAAGCCTTCACGTGGAAGAGAAAGCCCGCTGGGGTCCTCTCTGCCCATTTCGCCACCACCTCCCGCCGGGGTAGGGCGTAGAAGGTGCTGTCCACCTCCACGGTGTCAAAGTGCTCCGCATAGTAGCGGAGGCGCTTCTCGGGATGGTGGCGTACCTCGGGAGGATACCACCCGGAGGCGAGGAGGGTTTCGTCCGTCCAGCTGGCGGTCCCCACCCGGATCTCTCCCATGGCCTCATGGTGGCAGGGGTGGGGGTTTTAGACAAGCGCTTACCCCGCCTTGGCGGCGGCCCTTTCCGCTTGGCGGGCCAGGTGGAGGAGCTCGTGGGCTAGGGCCTCGAGGCCCCCTGGCTTAAGGCGGAAATAGGTCCAACGCCCCACCCGCACGCCCTCCACCAGCCCGGCTTCGCGAAGGATTTTGAGGTGGTGGCTTACCGTGGGGCCCGAAAGCCCGGTCTTCTCCTTCAGATGGCAAAAGCACACCCCGTAAGCGGTGCCGCAACGGGGGTCAAAGGCGGTGTGCTCGTCGGGAAGCTCCGCCAGGAGGCGGACGATGGTTAACCTGGCAGGATGCGCCAGGGCTTCGGTCAACTTAAGGGCCACATTGGGGCGGCCGGGCGCTGGATCACAAGCCATCAGGCTATACTTTAACAAAGGTCCCTCGTTTGGGAAAGGATGCTTATGATAAACGCGAGATTCCTCATGCCTGTGAGGGCCCATCGGGAGGGCGGAGACAACCCAATACCCTTGTTGGGTATAAGGACCGGTATCAAAAGAGATTGACAAAAGTCCCTTGCGTTTGATAGTCTTCAACTGTACCCAAGGAGGTGTGTGGCTATGACGCAAACCTTGTCGCGTAGGCGGTTTGTCAAGCTGACGGCGGCGGCCACCGCCCTCTTCACCGCAGGGGGCAAGGCCCAGTTGGGGTACGCGCCCAGCCTTACGTACCCGGCGGTAAAGGTGGCCAACGTTGCTCAGGTGAAAACGGGCCAGCCCATCATCTTCAACTACCCCGATGCCTCGGCACCCGCCATTTTGGTCAAGCTGGGCAAGCCGGCTATCGGCGGCGTGGGCTCGGGGCGGGACATCGTGGCCTTCTCGGCCCTTTGCACCCACATGGGCTGCCCGGTGCAGTACGAGGGGGGAAGGTTCATCTGCCGGTGCCATTACTCCATGTTCGACCCCGCCAAGGCCGGGCAGACCTACCAGGGCTTGGCCAGCTCCTGGCTTCCCCAGATTCCTTTGCGCATAGATGGCAAGGGTGATATTTACGCGGTGGCTGTGGCCGGTCTCATCTGGGGCCGGGTTAAGAACGTGTAGGAGGTGTAGGGTATGGCGCTTCTTCCCCGAAGGGACCAGCTTCCCATTCCTCCCAAGAACGCTCGGGTGTACAACACGGTGTGCCAGTACTGCAACGTGGGTTGCGGCTATAAGGTGTACGTTTGGCCCGTGGGCGAGCAGGGCGGCTTGAAGCCCAACCAGAACGCCTTTGGTCTGGACCTCTCCCAGGCCCAGCCGCCCTTGGCCGGCCAGAGCTACACGGAGACCATGCACGCGGTCACCGTGGGCAAGGACGGCCGCCAGTACCACGTGGTGATGGTTCCTGCCAAGGATAGTCCCATCAACCGGGGTAACTACTCCATTCGGGGTGGTACCAACGCCCTCACCGTGTGGAGCCTGGACCGGGGTACCCGGGACCGTCTCCTCTACCCCCTCCTTCGGGTGGGGGATCAGTTCCAGGCCATCACCTGGCAGGATGCCCTGACCCTGATGGCCGGGGTGATCAAGGGCATCCGGGACCGGGATGGCAACGACGACAACATCGCCGTGAAGTGCTACGACCACGGGGGCTCAGGCCAAGGGTTTGAGGACAACTACGGGGCGGGTAAGCTCTTCTTCAGCGCCCTTTCGGTGAAGCACATCGCCATCCATAACCGGCCCGCCTATAACTCCGAGGTCTGGGGTAGCCGCGAGCGGGGCGTACACGAGCTCAACTACACGTATGAAGACGCCCGCCTGGCTGACACCATCGTCCTTTGGGGAGCTAACAGCTACGAAACCGCCACGGTGTTCTACGTGGAGCACATGCTCCCCAACCTCCAGGGAGCCACGGTAGCGGAGAAGCAACAAGCCTTTGACCGGGGTGAGCCGGCAGAGCCAGGCTATCTGATCGTCATTGACCCCAGGAAGACCAGCTCTTATACGGTCGCGGCCTCCGTGGCCAAGGACCGGGTCCTTCTCCTTCAGCCCAACCTGGGCACGGACTACATCCTGGCCAACGCCATCGCCCGCGTGGTCTGGGAGCGGGGCTACTACGACATGGCCTACCTCGAGGCCCGCACCGACATGAAGCTTTTTGAGGAGTACAAGCAGAAGAGCCTCAAGCTTCAAGTGCCCTATGCCGAGTTCATGGCCCAGGTGGAAAGGATCACCGGGGTGCCCCGGGCCCAGATTGAAAAGGCTGCGGACTGGATCGCCAAACCCAAGGCGGGCCGCTTCAAGCGCCGCACCCTCACCATCTACGAGAAGGGCATCATTTGGAACATGAAGAACTACGACCAGGTGGCGGCCATCGTCCAGCTGGCGGTCCTCACCCACAATATCGGCCGCCCGGGCACGGGCTGTGGCCGCCAGGGCGGGCACCAGGAGGGGTATGTGCGGCCTCCTGCCCCCACCCCGGGCTCCATCTACCGGGGTGGCCCTCCTGTCAACGTGGATAAGTTCCTCACGGACGGCAAGGGCAAGTTCTACTGGGTGATCGCCAACGATCCTTATTTGTCCACGCCAAACAACCAGGTCTTCCGCAAGCGCATCCACGAGCGCACGGAGAAGCTCACCAAGGCCCTGGGTGCGGGTGGGGAGCCTGGGACCATCCAGGAACGGGTGAAGAAAATCCTGGACGTGCTCTACTCCGACCCCGATGCCCTTTTCATGGTGGTCCAGGATATCTACATGACGGAAACGGCTCGGGACGCTCACCTTATCCTGCCCGCGGCCGCTTGGGGCGAAGCCAACGACACCTCCATCAACTGCAACAGCCGCCTCCTGCGTCTCTACGAAAAGTTTATGGACCCGCCCGGCGAGGCCAAGCCCGACTGGGAGATCTTCAAGTGGGTGGGCCTGCGCATTGCTGAGCTTTACAGGGCGGAAGGTAAGGTCCAGGAGGCGGTTAAGTTTGAGTTCGGCAGGAACTGGAGGACGGACGAGGATGTCTTCCTGGCCGGGGCGGAGGAGTTTTCCGACAACCGGGTAAGCGAGGAGGACGAGGCCAAGCTGGAGGCGGAAAACTACAAAGGGGTCACCTACAAGTTCCTGAAGGAGGTGGGCCAGCAGGGCATCCAAACCCCTGTTCGCCGGGATCCCAAGACCGGGAAGCTGGTGGGCACCGTGCGCCGTTACACCCACAAGTTCGGCACCCCCGACGGCAAGTTCAAGTGGTACGGCACCGACGACTGGGAGGGGTACCCCGCCGAGGTGGCCAAGTACCTGGAAGGGGAGAAGGCCAACCAGTATCCCTTCTGGGTCACCACGGGGCGGGCCCAAACCATCTGGCAGACTGCTTACCACGACCGCCGTCTGCCCGAGAAGTCCATGGCTCTCCCCTTGCCGTATGTGGAGGTCAACCCTGAGGACGCCAAGCGGCTTGGCCTCCAGTCGGGCGACCTGGTGGAGGTTTACAACGAAGAAGGCAACGGCACCTTCATGGTTTACGTGACCGATGCGGTGAAGCCGGGAATGCTCTTCCTGGTCATGTACCACTGGCGGGGTACCTCCAACTCCCTGGTCTCGGGCTACACCGATCCCAAGACCACCATTCCTTGGTACAAGGGCACCCGGGCCAACCTCCGCAAGGTGGCAGGGGCCATTCCTTCGGTGCTGCAGACGGCTAGCCTCCTGCAACAGAACAAGTTTGACTAAGCCCTAACGCTCGCCTATCCCCGCCCCACAGGGGGCGGGGGCCTCCTTTTCCTCCGGACCCGACCTGGGGGTGTCAGGACTCGGTCATGTGGCGGCCCGGGTTTTGGCGGATCGCTGCAGGCTGCTTTCCGGATGGATCCAGGTTGATCGTGCGGGGGAGCCCCAAGGGTGAGGATGGAATCCCCTGGAAAAGGGTCGGATGGGCTAAGTACCCCGTCGTGGCACAAGCCACGACGGGGGCCCCGAAGAGGCGATAAGCAAGCCGCTTTGGCTAATGGGGCAACCTTTGCGTGCGGGTGCTTCGTTTCAAGAGGGGGTTTTGAAATGGGGAGGGCTACGTTTCCCCCTTGGGTTCCGTAAGACAATGGAAACATGGAAGCCTTTTGGCCCCGGCCGAAGGTGGTGGTGAGCGCCTGCTTGGGCTTTGCCGCCGTGCGCTACTCGGGGGAACTGATACCAGATCGGATTGTGGCTGCCTTGCGGGAGCATGTGGACTTCATCCCTGTGTGTCCGGAAGTGGAGATCGGCCTGGGGGTGCCGAGGCCCACGGTGCGCCTGGTACGGGCGGGGGAAGGGGTGCGCATGCTTCAGCCCCAAACCGGGGAGGACCTGACGGAGAGGATGGAGCGCTTCAGCCAGGGGTTCCTCGCCTCCCTGGGGCGGGTGGAGGGGTTCATCCTGAAAAACCGCTCTCCCTCCTGTGCCCTCAAAGACGCCAAGGTCTACGCCTCTGCCGAGGGCGGTGGGGTGGTGGGCAAGGGGGCTGGCCTCTTTGCCCAAGCGGCGGAAAAGATCTTTCCCCTCCTTCCCAAGGAGGATGAGGGGAGGCTCACCAACGCCCGCATCCGGGCCCACTTTCTCACCCGCATCTTCGCCCTGGCGCGGCTTAGGGCGGTGGAGGACCTCCCCGGCCTCATGGCCTTCCACGCCCGCTACAAGCTCCTCCTCCACGCCCACCACCAGGAGGCTACCAAGGCTTTGGGAAGGCTTCTGGCAGAGGCTAGGGGAGAGCCCTTTGACCAAGTACGCCGGGCTTATGAGGAGGGTTTCTTGCAAGCTACCCGACTTCTCTTCCGCCTGCCGGCCATGGCCGATGCCCTGCTCCATGCCTTTGGGTACTTCAAAAAGGCCCTTTCCCCCAAGGAGAAGGCCCATTTCCTGGACCTCTTAGCGGACTTTCGGGAGGAGCGGGTGCCCCTCGAGGCCCTCCTGGTCCTTCTCCAGTCCTGGGCCCTGCGCTTTGGGGAGGACTACCTCCAGGCCCAGGCCCTCTTCGAGCCCTACCCCAGGCCCCTCATGGACCTGAGGACCACCTAAGTACCCCGTCGTGGCTTGCGCCACGACGGAGGCCCCAAAGAGGCCATAAGCACGCCACTTTGGCTTTGGTCGGTGGGGCAGCCTTTGCGTGCGGCTACTTAGGCGGCCAGGGCTCAATCCGCCCCCGGGCCTCCTTGGGGGTCTTGGCCCCGATGGCGAAGAGGGCGGTGCGCATCTCCCCCAGGTAGTCGGCGAGGAAGGCGGCCACGGCCTCAGGGCCCTCGAGGGCGGGCCTGAGGAGGGGCCTGGCCGCCGCCACCAGGTCGGCCCCTAAGGCCAGGGCCTTCACCGCATCGGTTCCCGTGTACACCCCCCCGGAGGCGATGAGGGGGATATGGGGCAGGACCTCCCGCACCTCCCGGATGGCTTGGGCGGTGGGGATGCCGATTTCGCAGAGCTCCGGATGGCGCACCTCCCCAAAGCGCACCCACTCCTCCACCCGGGCCCAGCTGGTCCCCCCAGCCCCGGCCACGTCCACCGCCGCCAGGGGAAGCCCCCTTAGGGCTAAGGCGGCTTCCCGGGAAAGCCCGTGCCCTACCTCCTTCACCAGGACGGGGAAGGGGAGGGGAAGGAGGGCTTCCAGGCGCTCCAGGAGTCCCCGGAAGTCCGTGTCCCCCCGCTGCACCGCCTCCTGTAAGGGGTTCACGTGGAGGGCCAGGGCGTCCGCCTCCAGCATCTCCACCAGGCGGAGGAGGTCCTCCCGTCCGTAGCGCCTAAGCTGGGCTAGGCCCAGGTTGGCGATGAGGAGAACCTTGGGGGCCACTTTCCGCACCCTAAAGCTCCGGAGGGCCTCGGGCCTTTCCAGGACGATGCGCCCCGAGCCCAGCATCATCCCCACCCCCAGGGCCTCCGCCGCCTCCGCCAGGGCCAGGTTGATCCGCTCCCCGTTTTCCTCCCCCCCGGTCATGGCCCCGATGAGGAAGGGGGCCTTCAGGACCTTGCCCAGGAAGGGGGTGGTGAGGTCCACCTCCTCTAGGGCCAAGCCCGCCAGGGCGTGGTAGCGGAGGCGGAAGCCCTCCAGGCCGGTGGTGGTCCTCTGGTAGGCCACCTCCCCGTGGAGGCAGGCCTCCAGGTGCTTCCGCTTCCTCTCTAGCGTGCTCAAGCCCTAGCCTCCAGGAGGGCCCTGGGGGCCCGCTCCAGGCCCAGGTCTTGGGCGATGAGCCTGGCGGTCATCTTGGCCGACATCATCACGCTGGGCAGCCCCGCCCCCGGCTGGTAGCTCTGGCCCACCAGGTAGAGGCCCCGGACGTCCTCAGAGCGGTTGTGGGGGCGGAAGCTGGCCGTCTGCCAAAGGACGGGCTCGGGGCCGAAGGCGTTCCCCAGGTGGCTATTGAGGGTCCACTGGAAGTAGTCCGGGGTGACGAAGTGGGTGTAGACCAGCCGGTCCATGAGCCCGGGCAGGTAGCCGGCCTCGTCCAGGTAGCGGAGGGCCTTTTCCAGGTACCGGGGCCCGATCTCCCGCCAGTCCAGGCCGCTCCCGTTGTGGGGCACGGGCACCAGGGTGTAGGCGGCGTGGTGCCCCGGAGGGGCCAGGGAGGGGTCGGTGAGGGTGGGGAGGTGGAGGTAGTGGGCGAAGTCCTCGGGGAGGACCTTCCGGTGGAAGATGTCCTTGAGAAGCCCCTCGTAGCGCTCCGAGAGGAGGACGTTGTGGTGGCGGAGTCTTTCCCCCTCGTCCCCCCGGGCGCGGAAGCCGAAGTAGGCCACAAAGAGGCTCATGGAAAGCCGGGTGCGCTTTAGGCGCCAGTCCCCATGCCAAAAGCGGTCTTCCGGGGCCAAAAGCTCTCCATAGGTGTGCACGTAGTCGGCGTTGGAGACCACCACCTCGGCGTCCAGCCGCTCCCCGCTTTCCAGCACCACCCCCACCACCTTCCCCTTCCGGGTGAGGATGCGGCGCACGGGAGCCTCGTAGCGGATCCTTCCCCCCAGCTCCTCCAGCTTCCGCACCAGCCCCCGCACCAGGGCCCCTGTGCCCCCCATGGCGAAGTGCACCCCCCAGTTCCGCTCCACGAAGTGGATCATGGCGTAAATCGCGGGGACCGAGAGGGGGTTTCCCCCGATGAGGAGGCTTTCGAAGGAGAAGACGCGGCGCATCTTAGGGTTTTGGAAGTACTTCTTCACGAAGGAGAAGAGGGGACGGACCGCGTCTAGCCTGAGGAGGTCCGGGGCCACCCGGAGGAGGTCCCATAGGCTTCCGAAGTGGGTGAAGCCCAGCTCCAAAAAGCCCCGCTGGAAGATGGCCCGGGCATCCCGTTCGAAGCGGAGGTAGCCCTCGAGGTCCTCCGGGGCCAGGCGGCGGATCTCGGAAAGGAGGTGTTCCCGGTCGTTGTTGTAGTCGAAGTGGGTGCCGTCGGGGAAGTGGATGCGGTAGAAGGGGTCCAGGGGCACGATCTGCACGTACTGGGAGGTGTGCCGGAGGCCCTCCTCCTCCGGGAAGTCGGGGTAGAGCCTAGGCTCCCCGGGACGGGTGGCGAAGAGGTCCTCCAGGAACTGGGGCACGGTGATCACCGTGGGCCCCATGTCGAAGGTGAAGCCCTCGGCCCGGTGCACCCGGGCCCTGCCCCCGGGCCCGTCCAGCTTCTCCAGGACCAGGACCTCGAGGCCCATGGCCGCCAGGCGTATGGCGGCGGAAAGCCCCCCCACGCCGCTTCCGATGACGATGGCCCGCATGGGGAGGAGCATACCAGGAAGGCCGGAGGAAGGATTTGGGCCGGGCCCACACTAGGTACCCCGTCGTGGCTTGCGCCACGACGGGGGCCCCAAAGGGGCCATAAGCGCGCCGCTTTGGCTTTGGCCGATGGGGCGACCTTTGCGGGCGGGTACTTGGGCGTCCTATCGGGAAAGCCATGCCCCTTCGCGCGGAACCCTTCCCCCTCTGCCGGAACCCGGGGCCAGGCCCCACCCCTTGGCCAGGGGGGTTAGAGGACCCGCCCCTTCCAGCGCTTGCCCGGGAGGAGGGCCCGCAGGTACACGGGGAGGAGGAAAAGGGGAGCCAGGGGGGTGAGGAGGGCGGGCCAGAGGGGGCCCCCCAGGGCCGCCTGCACCAGAAGCCTCTCCGCTAGGCCCAAAAGCCCCAGCTCAAAGCGCCCGAAAAGCCAGGGCAGGGTGTAGAGGGAGAGGTGGTAGAAGGCGCTTCCCAGGAGGACCGCGGGGTTCTTGAGGTGGATCTCCAGGAAATTTTTCCCGAAACCCTCCACCACCTCCCGGTAGCCCCGGTACATCGCCGCGGCGAAGAGGTCCGTGCCCAGGGCCAGGCGGAACCGCCCTGCCCGCCGGGCCAGGGCCACGTCCTCCAGCACCTCCCCCCGCACCGCCTGGTGCCCTCCCGAGGCGAAGTAGGCCTCCCGGCGGAAGGCTAGCACCTGGCCGTTGGCCACCCTCAGGGCTTCCAGGAGGGGGTGGGGCAGGAAGGAGAAGAGGCCTCCCATCACAAAGGGCACCGTGGCCGCCACCGGAAGCCCCCGGGCCTCCTGCCAGGGCAAGGCGGAGAGAAGGTCGGCCTCCCCCAGCCCCTCCAGAAGCCCCCCCAGGGCTCCCGCCTGCCAAAGGACGTCGGCGTCGGTGAAGACCAGGACCTCCCCCCGGGCCTCCTGGGCCAGCTGCCAGCAGGCCCAGTTTTTCCCGGTCCAGCCTGGGGGCAGGGGCTTGCCCTGGAGGAGGCGGAAGCCGGGGTGGCCCTGGCCCAGGTTCAGGGCCACCTCCGCGGTTTCGTCCTCCGAGCCGTCGTCCAGCACCAAGACTTCCAGGGCCCCTTGCCCCAGGAGGCTTGGGAGGGTGCGCCTCAGGTTTTCCGCCTCGTTGCGGGCGGGCACCAGGAGGGAGGCGGTGGGCCGCTTGGGGGTGGGCTTGGGGGCGAGGCGGGGGAAGCGGAGGAGGTTGTGGAGGAGGGCGAGGAGGCGGAGGAGGAGGAAGAGGAAGACCCCGAAGAAGAAGTCGGCAGGAGGGGTCATAGCCGCCTCACGGCCTCCACCAGGGGCCGCACCCGCTCCTCCAGGCTCCGCCGCCCCCGAAAGGCTTCCCGGAAGCCTTCTGGCACCTCCCGGGGGTGGGTTTGGGCCAGGAGGCGGTCTAGCCGGGCAAGGAGCTCCCCCAAGGCCCCCTCCAGGTCCCCCTCGGGGGGGAGGGGTTCTCCTGCCCACAGGAAGGCCTCGGGGTGCTCGAAGCCCCGCAAGGCCACCCGGCAGGCCACGGGGAGGAGGGGCACCCCGGCCTTGCGGGCCAGCCAGGAGGCCCCAGGGCGCAAGGGGCCCAGGGGGCCGGGGTAGCGCATGGCCCCTTCGGGGAAGACCGCCACCCACTCGCCCCTGGCCAGGCGCCTTAGGGCCTCCCGCACCCGCCCCGCCTCGAGGGCCCCCGCCAGGGCCAGAATGGGGAAGGCCCGGAGGTTCTCCTCTGCCACCAAGAGGCTTGCGGGTCTCCGGGCCCGCCGGGCCAGGAACCAGACCAGGTGGCCGTCGAAGTAGCTGTGGTGGTTCATGGCCAGGACCAGGGGACCGGGCGGCACCTCTCCCCGCAGATAGACCCCCCTGAGGCTCCGCCTCAAGGAGGCCTGGAGCATCCCTTCCACCAGGGTCTTGAGCAGGCGGGCAAAGGGGCGTTCCGGGCTAAGCCTCATCGCAGGCGCCTCAGGGCCTCGGGGTGCCAGGCCAGGAGGAGGCCCTGCACCACCGCCAGGTTGGTGAAGAGGAAGAAGGCCATCTCCTCCACGGGTAGGCCGAAGGCCTTCACCCCCAGGGTGTAGGCCTCGGAGATCCACCAGATCCCCTCCCGGGTGATGGCCCAGAAGTCGGCGAACCAGAGGTAGAGGGTGGGGAGGAGGACCCCCAGGAGGAGGGGCTTCCGCCAGGCCCAAAGCAGGTCCCCCCCGAAGGCCCACTGGAGGACGAAGACCGGGGTGAAGTAGGCCAGGATGAGGCCCAGGTAGAGGTAGGGCCCCCCGAGAGCCAGGAGCATCACGCCCAAGGCGGTTAGGAGGAGCCAGAGCCCACCCCCCACCACCCGGGCAAGGCCCGGGCCGGGGCTTGGGGGCTCCCCCCCCAGGCGGAGGAGGAGGGCTCCGGTGAGAAGGGGCTGGAGGAGGAAGAAGAGGTACTCCTCCAAGGGCACGTACCCGATGCGGAGGAGCACCCGCCCCTCGGGGTAGCCCCAGACCCCCTTCCAGACCAGGTAGTTGTCCCAGGGGGTGGTGTAGAGAAAGGCGATGAGGGGCATGAGGAGGTAGGCCCAAAGCCTTGGGGCCCTGGGCCGGGCCCAGAGGAGGAGCAGGAGGAGGGGGGGCAGGAGGAAGACCAGGTGGAACCCCAGGTAGGTCATGCCCCCTCCAGGGTAACCCAAAGGCCCCCTTGGGGCCGCAGGGTGACCCCGGCGTGCACCTTGGGGGCGGGGAGAGGGGGAAGGCGGAAGCGGCGGAAGAAGGCCCTGAGGGCCACGGGTCCTTCCAAGAGGGCGAAGTCCCGCCCCAGGCAGAGCCTCTTCCCCAGGCCGAAGGGGAAGTAGCGCCCGGAAGGCGTGCCCCTTTGCCCCAGGAAGCGCTCGGGCAGGAAGGCATCCCCATCGGGGAAATAGAGGCGGTGGGTCACGTAGGGGGAGAGGACCACCGTGGTGCCCGCGGGCACCTGTTCCTCCCCCAGGTCCAGGGGGGCTTCCGCCTTGCGGGTGAGGATCCAGGCGGGGGGGTAGAGCCTCAAGGCCTCCTGGAAGGCGGCCAGGGCGTGGGCCTCGCTTTGGGCCACCTTCTCTTGCCAGTCCGGCCGGTGGGAAAGGAGGAAGAGGCTCCAGGTGAGGGCGCTGGCCGTGGTCTCGTGCCCCGCCACCAGGAGGGTTTTGGCCTCGGCCAGGGCCCGCTCCCGGGGAAGGGCGGAGAGGGGAGGCTCTTCCAGGAGGGGAAGGGCGGCTTCTTCCAGCGCCCTTTTGTTTTGGTGGAAGCGCCCCTCCGCCAGGAGGTCCAGCCGGGAGAAGGGGTTCTGCATGCGCTCGATGATCCGCTCCAGGGCGGAGAGGGCCAGCTCGGCGATCCTTTCCGGCAGGGGCCGGCCCCAAAGGGCTCGGCCCAGGAAGCTCAGGGAGAGGTGCAGCATCTCCCGGTCCAGGTCCCGGCGTTCCCCAGGCTGCCAGGAGGCGAAGAACCCCTCGGCCTCCGCCTCGAGGGCCGGGCGGTAGGCGGCCACCGCCTTGGGCAGGAAGGGGTCCTTGAGGGCCTTGCGGGCCTTTTGGTAGGCCTCCCCCCAGTCGGTGAGCAGGCCCCGCCCCGTGAGGCGGGAAAGTTCCCGGTACTGGAAGGTGGCCTTGACATCCGGCCCCAGGAGGACCCGTTCCACGCCCTCCGGGTCAAACACCAGGTGTAGGGGCATGCCCGGCAGGGGCAGGCGCAGCCGGGGATGGGCCCTACCCCAGTCCAGGAGGGTGCTCAAAGGGTCTTCCCGGAGGCGCCTTAGGTCGGGCAAGGCCCGTTTAAGGTCTAGGACGGCCGTCATGGGGCTATCCTAGCGGCGGATGAGGGGGCAGTAGCCCGTGCGGGCCATGAGGAAGGCCAGGAGGGCCAGGCCCAGGAAGAGGAGCCTCTCCTCCCGCAAAAGGGCCAAGAGGAGAAAGAGGGCCGCCAGGTTGTAGCGGATCAGAGCTATGGTCCGGAGGGCTTTTTGGGGGTTTCTCACCCGGAACATGGCCCGAGCCTACCCTGCCGCCCCCCCAGAGGGTGTGGCCCGGCCTACCCTCGGACCAGCCTCTGGGCCAGCCCCAGGTAGCGCCTGCGGGCCTCCCCGAGGTCCACTATGGGGTCCTTGGGCTCGTAGGAGGGGTACTCGGGGGCCCAGCGCCGGAGCCAGGCTCCTTCGGGGTCGTGCCGCCGGCCTTGCTCCACCAGGTTAAAGACCCGGAAGTAGGGGGCGGCGTCCACCCCCAGGCCCCCCGCCCACTGCCAGCCCTGGAGGTTCTGGGGGGTATCCCCGTCCAGGAGCAGGTCCCTGAAGCGGGCCTCCGCCTTCTGCCAGGGGAGGAGGAGGTACTTCACCGCGAACTGGGCCACCGCCATCCGCGCCCGGTTGGAGAGGAAGCCGGTGGCGTGGAGCTCCCGCATGGCCGCGTCCACCAGGGGTACGCCCGTCTTGCCCAGGTACCAGGCCAGGAAGAGCTCCTCGTCCTCCTGCCAGGGCAGGGCCTCATAGCGCGCGTCCAGGGCCCTTTCCCGCATCCAGGGAAAGTGGTAGAGGAGGTGGTAGGAGAAGTCCCGCCACAGGAGCTCACTGACCCACTTCCTCGCCCCCTCGCCCCCTTGCCTCAGGGCCTCCCAAGCCGCCTGGCGGGGGGAGAGGACCCCCAGGGTGAAGTAGGGGGAAAGCCGCGAGCCCCCCTCCCCGTCCAGCCGGTCCCGCTCCTGGGGGTAGCGGGGGAGCTTCGCCCCCAGGAAGGCCCGTAGCCTGGCCCAGGCCGCCTCCTCCCCCGGCTCGGGCAGGGGGATGTCGGCGGCCTCTTCCGGCACCTCCCCCTCCTCAGGGGCCCGGGGCAGGGCCTCGGGGGCGGGCAGGGGCGGGTCGACCCCTTGAAGGTTCCGGCTGAAGGGGGTGTAGACCCGGTAGGCCCGGGGCAGGTCGGGAGGGACGAGATGGGGGGCGGGGAGGAGGTGGAGGGGAATGGGGAGGGCTTCCCGCACTCGCTCGTCCCGGAGGCGCCCGTAAGGGGTGTAGCTCTTCAGGGCGTAGACGGCTTTGGCCCTAAGCGCCCTCGCCGCCTTAGGCACTTCCTCCCAGGGAAGGCCCTGCCGCACCCAGAGGCTTCCTCCCCGTTTCCGGTAGGCCTCCCGCAGGGTCCGCACGTTTTCCAGAAACCAGGCCCTGCGCCTGGGAGAGGCGGCGGCCAGGTTGTTGGGATCCAAGACCACGAGTCCCACGAGGGGTCCCGAACGGAGGGCTTCCCAGAGGGCTGGGTGGTCGGCTAGCCGGAGGTCTGCCCGGTGCCAGACCAGAAACATACGCCCAGCCTAGCGGGGCTTCGCCCTAGGCTTCCGTAGCCGGTACCCCGTTTCGCGAGAGGAGGAGGGCTTTGGGAAGAAGCCGGAGCCGTTCCCAGGTTCCCAGATGGGCCCGGTGGCGCAGGTTGTCGTAGCCGAAGAGGCGGAGCTTGTCCAGGATGCCTTGGTACTGGAGGGCGGCCATGGCGATGGCGGCGCGGCCCCGCTTAAGCCCGGAGAGTCCGGAAAGGCCCTCGCGGTAAAGGTCTCGAGCCTTGGTCTCCAGGTGGGCCATGAGGGCCCGGTACTGGGGGGTGATGCGCCCCTCGCGCAGGTCCGAGAGGGCTACGCCAAAGCGGTCCAGGAGTTCCGTGGGCAGGTACACCCGGCCCCGCTCCAGGTCCTCCCCCACGTCCCGCAGGATGTTGGTGAGCTGCATGGCCTGCCCTAGGCGCACGGCCTTGGCCTCCACCTCCGGGCCACCCCCTGCGATGGGGGCGATCATCCGGCCCACCGTCCCCGCCACCCGGTAGCAGTAGACCATGAGGTCGTCTTCCGTGCCAAGGCGTACGGGACCCAGGTCGGTGAGGAAGCCCTCCCGCATGTCCCGGAAGGCCTCGAGGGGGATGGGCCAGCGCTCCAGGGCCCAGGCCAGGCCCTTTTCCCACTCCTCCTTAGGCCTTCCTTCATAGGCCCTTTCCACCCCCCGCCACCAGGCTTCCAGGCTAGCCGCCCCACCCTCCGGCCCATCCACCGCCTCATCCCCAAGCCGGCAGGCGGTGTAGACCGCCCAGGCTCCCTTGCGCTCGGTGGGAGGGAAGAGGAGGCTTCCCAGGTAAAAGGTGGTGGAATGGCGGCGAATAAGGTCCAGGAGGGGCTTCCAATTGGGCTCCATATTGGCCACATTTTAAGTGCTCGATTTCAGAGAGTTTTGTCCCGGACACACTTTAAACCTGTACGTAAGCTTGACAAAACCTTATCGGCCTCATATCCTAAGGGCATGACCCGGCCTGGGGTGTACAGCATCGGCGAGGTGGAGGCCATGACCGGCCTTTCCGCGGAGGTCCTTAGGCAGTGGGAGAGGCGCTACGGCTTCCCCAAGCCGGAAAGAACGCCGGGTGGGCACCGCCTTTACCGGGAGGAGGACGTGCAGGCCCTCAAGGTCATCCGCCGCTGGCTGGACGAAGGGGCCAGTCCCCAGGTGGCTATCCGCCGCTACCTAGCCCAGGAGGCCCGGCCAGAGGAGCTTCCTCGGGAGCTCCTTTCCGCCCTCATGGAGGCGGATCTTCCCCGGGCCGAGACCCTTTTCCGCCGGGGGGTCAAGCTCTTGGGGCCGGAAGGGGCCTTGAGGGGGCTTTTGGTGCCCGTACTTAAGGAGGTGGGGGAGGGTTGGCACCGGGGAGAGGTGAGCGTGGCCCAGGAACACCTGGCGACCCAGTTCCTGCGTTCCCGCTTGCAGGAGCTCCTGGACCTGGCGGGTTACCCCCGGGGGGCTCCCATCCTGGTGACCACCCCCCCTGGGGAACGGCACGAGCTCGGGGCCATGCTGGCCGCTTACTATCTAAGGCGGCGAGGATTTCCGGCCCTGTACCTGGGGCCTGACACCCCCCTCCCGGACCTGGAGGGCCTCGCCCGGGAGCTGGGGGCCCAGGCGGTGGTGCTTTCCGTTCTGCTCCCAGAAACCCTCAAAGCCCTTCCTGAGGGCTCCCTGAAGGGCCTTGCTCCCAGGGTCTTCCTGGGCGGTCAGGGAGTGGATGCGGAGACGGCCCATCGTCTTGGGGCGGTCTATGCGCCGGATCTGGAGGCCTTGCTCAAGGCACTGGAGGAGGGAGCATGAAGAGGTTTGGCCGTAAAGAGGTGGTGTTTTTGGCCGGTGACCGGGCGGACACCCTGTACCGGTTGCAGACGGGTCTGGTGCGCATCGTGGAGCTTCTGCCCGATGGGCGCACCCTCACCCTGCGCCACGTGCTGCCCGGGGATTACTTCGGCGAGGAGGCCCTGGAGGGCCGGCGCTACCGCTACGCCGCCGAGGCCATGACCGAGGTGGTGGTGGAAGGGTTGGACCCCAGAACCATGAGCCATGAGGCCCTGCACCAGGTGGCTCGGAATCTGGCCCGGCAGATGCGCCGGGTCCAGGCCTACGAAGCCCACCTGCAGACGGGGGAGCTTAGGGCCCGCATCGCCCGCTACCTTCTCTTCCTGGCCGATACTCCGGCTTCCCACCGGGATGAGCGGGGCCTGTACGTGACCGCTTCCCACGAGGAGATCGCCGACGCCACCGCTTCCACCCGGGAGTCGGTGTCCAAGATCCTCTCCGACCTGCGCCGGGAGGGTCTCATCGACACCGCTTACCGCAAGGTGTATCTTCTGGACTTGAAGGCCCTGGAGCAGGAAGCGGAGGGCTTTCTGGAAGCTGCCTAGATGCGCGTCTTGGTGGTTGGGGGCACCGGGTTTGTGGGCCGCCACGTGGTGGCCCGTCTGCTCCAGGGGGAGCACACCCCCCTGGTCCTGGCCCGCACCCCCCGGGACCTACCCCCGGAGGCGGTCTTCCTCCAAGGGGATATCACCCGGGAGGTGCCGGACCTCGCTGGAGTGGAGGCCGCCATCTACCTGGCGGGGATCATCCGGGAAAGGGGACAGACCTTCCGACAGGTCCATGTGGAGGGGGTGAGGAACCTCCTCTTAGGCCTGAAACAGGCGGGGGTGGGCCGGGTGCTCCACATGTCGGCCTTGGGGGCGAGGCGGGGTACGGGAAGCCGCTATTACGAGACCAAGGCGGAGGGCGAGGAGCTGGTGCGGAATAGCGGCCTGAGCTATGCCATCTTCCGCCCGAGCCTCATCTTTGGCCCGGGGGACGAGTTCTTCGGCGGGGTGCTCCGAGGGTTGGTCTGCGCCCCCTTGCCCTTTGTGCCCCTCATCGGGGATGGGAGCTTCCCCTTTCGCCCTGTCTACGTGGGGGATGTGGCCGAGGCCTTCGCCCAAGCCTTGGAGCGGGGCCTCGAGGGGACCTACGACCTGGTGGGGCCCAGGGAGTACACCTTCCGGGAGCTCCTGGAGCTCACCATGGCGGCCGTGGGCCGAAAAAAGCCCTTCCTGCCCATCCCCCTCCCCCTCATGGACCTGGCGGTGCCCCTCCTCTCCCTCCTGCCCTTCGCCCCCATCACCCGGGACCAGTACCTCATGCTGAAGGGAGGAAACACCGCCCCCTTCCCCGAGGCCCTAAGGGACCTCCTCCCGGCCCCCAAGCCCTTGGAGGAGGTCCTCCCCAGCTACCTCAGGTGCTAGGGAGCCCCCCTTGCGGGGCGCGTTCGTTTTCCAGACGGCAGGCGGGGCGGAGGCGCACCCCCAGGGCCGTGCCCAGCAGGGCGAACACCCCCCAGAGGGGCCCGTGCAAGCTGAAGGAGGCCGTGCCCCCCAGGTAGGCCCCGATGTTGCACCCCGCGGCCAGGCGGGCCCCGTAGCCCATGAGGACCCCGCCCAGGAAGACCCCCAGGTGGGTGGTCCAGGGGATGCGCCGCAGGTCCCGGAAGCGCAGCGCTCCCCCTAGGGCGGCCCCCAGGAAGGCCCCCAGAAAGAGGCCGAAGTTGGTCACGCTGGTGGGGTCCTTGAGGACGCTCTCCTGGAGCCGTTCGGCGAAGGCGGGGTTGTGGAAGAGGGCCCACTCCACCACGGGAAAGCCCAGGCCCTCCGCCAGCTTGCCTCCCCAAAGGGCGAAGGCCGCGGTCACCCCCCAGGGCCTTCCCTGGAGCAGGAGGAGAAGGAGGCTGCCCACCGCCAAGACGGCGGCCCCTCCCACCAGGCTCCAGGGCCCGAAGAGGGGGTGGGTGGCCTCCTTGCGGAGGAGGGGCTCCACCCTCCCGGTGCGCCGCCGCTCCACCCCCGCCACCATCAGGTAGAGGAGGCCCAGAAGCCCCAGCCAGAGGGCCAGGCCCAGGTAGGGGGAGGGGAACCAGGTGAGGGCGCTCCCCGGGGCCCAGGCGGGGAGGGCTTGCCAGAAGGGCAGGTGGAAGACCCCGAGGAGGGAGCCCACCATGAAACCCAGGAGAACCAGGATGCCGCGGGTGTCCCCGCTCCCCGTGTGGTAGAGGGTTCCCGAGGCGCAGCCGTCCCCGAGCTGCATCCCAACGCCGAAGAGGAAGGCCCCCACCAGGAGGGCCAGCCCCACGGGCACCACGAAGCCCTGCACCGGCTGGCCGAAGGCCTCCCCCTGCGCCAGGAAGGGGAAGAAGAGAAGGCACGCCAGGGCGAAGAGGAGGAAGTGGGCCCTAA
The DNA here is from genome assembly GCF_021462405.1 of Thermus tengchongensis. Lineage (NCBI taxonomy): Bacteria > Thermotogati > Deinococcota > Deinococci > Thermales > Thermaceae > Thermus > Thermus tengchongensis. The sequence continues at coordinate 47,146 of NZ_JAKEDU010000004.1, forward strand.
GGAGCCGGCTTTCCCCCGTGAGCAGGAAGCGGCGGAAGCCCGAGGCGAAGCCGAACTTGGCGTGGAAGAGGGCCATGCCAAGGAGCACCGCCACCCAAAAGGCTGCAAGGAGCCTTACACCTGAAGCCTGGTAAACCGCCCAAGAGAGCCCTCCAGCGACCAGGAAAAAGAGGAGGAGGGGTAAAGGTTGGGGTCGCTCCGTCCGTTCCATGCCTCCATGGTACCCATGAGTGTGTAAAAGTCAAGGGTATATGGGCCTAAGCACCCGCACGCAAAGGTTGCTCCACCGGCCAAAAGCCAAAGTGACGTGTTCATGGCCTTTTTGGGGCCCCCGTTGTGGCGCAAGCCACGACGGGGTACTTAGGAAAGACCAACCCCAGGGTAGCTACCCTGGGATTCAAGCCCTTCAGAACCCTCAGAAGACGAAGTCCTCGAGGTACCAGCGCTCGGTCTTCTTGTGCTCCTCCTTGGGGTCCATCTTGGAGGCGTAGGCCAGCATGACGATCGTCTTCCTGCCCGGAACGATGTCCACGTCGGTGGGCTCCCCGGTTCTCAGCTTGCGGCTGAACTCCACCGTCCACTTGCCGCCCTCGTAGGTGGCTGCAACAGCGAGGATGGAGTTCTTGCCCCCTTCCCTTTCGTCCGCCACAGGGGCACCGGTGCGCTTGGTTTGGTACATGTCCAGGGCCACCAGCTTGCCCCCTTCCATGTAGAAGAGGTACTGGTCGGCCCCTTTCTTCTTGTCCGTCTTCTCCGCCAGGAAGCCGATGCCGATCCAGCCCTTGCTCTCGCCCTCGAGGGCCAAGTAGAGGGTATCCCCCACCACGCTCCAGTAGAGGGTGATGCCGCTTTTGTCGTGCTTGAAGCTCTTGGCGTACTCGCCCCCAGCGATCTTGCCGTCCACCTTGGGCGCTTGGGCCAGCGCCGCACCTAGGGCCAGAACCAGAAGCCAGACCAGAGCCTTTTTCATCGCTTACCTCCCTTTAGTCGCGTATGGTTATTCCCACCACGAAGGCCACCGCCCCCACGTGGGTGTGGGCCAAGGCCGCCAGAACCGGGCGGCTTCCCTCAAAGGCCTCCAGGAACCCCTTGAGGCTCCAAAGGCTCACCTCAGCGTCCTGGGCGTTCCATAGGAGGTGGTAGTAGGCGCCCACGATCCCGGTGAGGACGCTCACCAGCATCCACAGGAGAAAGGGGTAGCGCACCCACTTGCCCCGGTGGAAGAACATGAGGAGGGTTAGGGGAAAGCCCACCAGGGAAACGAAGAAGGGGATCCTGCTCTGCCAGCTTTCCATCCAGTGGTCCAGCACCCAGTGCTCCATGCCGTAGAAGGCGAAGCCCACCAGGGCGATGAGGAGGAAGGTGGAGCGCAGGAACTCCAGCACCCTCTCCTCTTCCGTCTGGGCTTTGATGAGGGCCTCTACCATGCCTTACCTCCCTTACCTCGCCCGGTATATGGCGAGAAGCCCGGTCACCCCCATGTGGGTGAAGGCCAGAGCCGCCAGCACCGGCCTGCTCCCCGCCATGGCCTCCATGGCGGCCTCAAACTCCCAGTCCACCTCCCCTTCGAAGTTCCAAAGGAGGTGGAAGTAGGCTCCCAAGACCCCCGTCAGCACCGAGGCCCACATGGTGAGGATGAAAGCCCAGCGCACCCAAGGGGTCTTGCGGTCAAAGAGCACCCACAGGGTGAGGGCAAAGCCTGGCACCGCCACGAAGAAGGGGATCTTGCTCTGCCAGCTCTCCGCCCAGTGGTCCAGGAGGAGGAGCTCCAGGGGGTACATGACCCACCCCACCAGGCAGAGCAGAAGCATCACCAGCCGGATGAACTCCAGGGCCCACTGGACTTGGTTCTGTGCGTTTCGGAGTGCGGGTATCACCGTTCGCCTCCTTACCCCTGCCTAAACCCTATCATAGGTATGCATGGGAAAGATGTCCCCCCGGAGGCCCCGGGGGGACATCCTTAGACAGGGAGCAGGTTCACCCGGGTTTCGTAGAAGACCACGCTTCCGCCCACCACGTCTGTCAGGGCCATGTCCTTCAAGTACGGGTCCAGGCGCATGGCGGCGTTGGCGTGAAGCCCCTGGCCCCGACGGGGGTCGCCCTTCAGCCTCTGGCCGTTTATCACCAGATCGCTGGCCCCATAGGCCCAATGCCCCCAGCCTAGGGCGAAGCTCACGCATCCGGGGCGCATGCCTTGGACCACTTTCACCTTACCCACCATGGGTTTCCGGCCGAAGGGCCCCAGATCCCACTCCCCTTTGGGGTTGGTGGCGGAGACCACCTTGACCCATTGGCCTTCTTTAAGCCCTAGGCGCTCGGCGTCCAAAGCGCTCACCAGGATTTCGTTTTCCGGCTTGATCGCCAGGAGCCAGTAGTTGCTCACCGTGCGGCTCTTGGTCTGCAGGATGCTTCGGTGGGTGAGGAGGGTAAGGCCGTAACCAGGGTCGCGGAGCGGGTTGCCCAAGACGTCCCGGTAGGGAAGGAAGTAGGCGGGCAGAGGCCAGTAGGGCTTCCCGGTCATGGGGTTCAAGGAGAGGGCTTGCTTCTCGAGGAAGAGATTGACCTGACGGGCGTAGCGGTTGGCCACCAGGTCGCCCTGGACATACGCTTTGGCAAACTCCTGGAAGCGGCCCCCGCGGTTCAGAAGGTAGACGGTGCGGCGGAAGAGGCTTTCATCGCCCACCGCTTCCCTCCAGCGTTGCTCCTCAAAAACGGAGGGAGGCAGGTGCCTCCGGGCTTGGCGGAACACGGCGAGTTCCCGCTCGTCCGCCTCAGGCAGGGCGTCCGAGCCGTCCGCCTTCTCCCCAAAAGCCAGGTTGGCGGCCAGCTTTAGGTAGAAGTGGTCGGGATGGGTGAAGGGCATGCCGTTGGCGAAGCCCCTAGGCCCGGCTCCAGGCAGACCCAGGTGTTCCGCCAAAGCCAAAAGGAAGCTTTCCAAGCAAATGGGCATTTTCTGGCCGAATACTTCCACCTCCTCGGGGATGGGGGGGATAGCGGGTTGCCGCACGGGCTGGACCTTCCAGATGATGGAGGGGTGGCTGCCGTGGAACTCCCAGCGTTCCAAGTAGGAAAGGTCGGGGATGAGGTAATCGGCGTAGAGGTAGCTGTCTCCCACCACGATGTCAAAGGCCACGATGAGGGGAATCTTGTCCGGGTCCAGCATGGCCCGGATTTGCTCCTGGCCTCCCGGCAGGGCGTAGGCGGGCGACCCCATGTAGTGGAAGAGGATCTTGATGGGATAAGGGTAGCCTTGGGCCGCCGAGGGTAGGATCTCCTGGTAGACGTCGGAGGCGTGGGGGTACCAAGGCCGCTTGGCAGGGAACCCTTCAAAGAGAGTGGTGTCCTCGTACTTGGTCTCGTGGCGAATGAGGCTGATGCCGAAAGGCGTCAGGGGTTTGGGGTGGAGCTTGCTTAGAGGGAAAGGGCCGCCCGCTCTGCCGCCGGTGATGTCGTAGGTGCTGGGTTGCACGGAACCGCCTTGGTGGTCCAGGTTGCCCAAGAGGGCGTTCACCGTGAACCATGCGAAGCAGTTGTAGAAGCCATTGGTGTGCTGGCTAGCGCCGCGGTGCACGTCCACCACGGCCTTCTTGCCATATTGGGCCATTTTTTCCGCCAGGAACCGGATGTCCTCCTCCTCCACGCCGGCAAAGGCGGCCCAGGTCCTCACCCGATGCCGGAACGCCTCCTCCTTAATGAGCTGGAGGGCGCTTTTTACCGGGATGCCCCCCAGGGTGGTGTTTACCCAGAGATCCCCAAAGACCGCCTGGACTTCGTCGTTGGGGTTGAAGGCCACGGGCTGGCCTAAGTGGAGCACCACGGGAGCGTCCAGCTCCACCTCCTTATCCCCCACCTTGGCCTTGGGTTTGGCAAGGCCAAGGTCACTGGCCCTGAGAAGCCTTTCCGGTTTGCCGTCTTTGAGCTTGACCAGCCAGGTGGCGTTGGTCCAACTGCTTTCCCCGATGGCCTTGGCGGCGGCCTTATTGGCGGCGGAGAGGAACTTGCTGTCTATTTTGCCCCACTCCATCAGGAGTCGGATCACCCCCATGGCGATGGCGGCGTCATGGCCAGGTTTGGGAGCGATCCAGCGGCTGGCACCCTTCACCGCCTTCTGCGCCCTGGGATCCACGATGGCGTACTCCAGCTCTCCCTTGCTGGCCCGCTCGGTGATCCAGCCCACGCGCAAGGGGGGGCCGTAGTTCCCCTCAAAGACGTTAGCCCCCACGAAGACCACGAAGCGGGCCTTGGAGAGGTCCGCCTGCCAGTAAAACTTGGCGCCGCCCGACCAGGAGAGCTTGCCCGAGGCGTCAAAGGTGGGTTGCTCGCTCATGGCCTTGCCGACGAAGTACATGGAGCCCTGGCAGACGGTGGTGTGGCCGTGGAGGTTGACGGTGCCGAAGCTTTGGCTGAAGAACCAGCGGATGAAATCCGAGCGGCCTGCTTTGAGGCGTCCCCAGGCAAAGACCACCTGGTTGTTCTTGGGGCCCAGGTCGGGATGATCGGGGTCGATGAGGGCGTGGAGGTGATCCTTGAAGTCTTCCTTGAACTTCTCCACCAGGACCTTTTTCTTTTGGCGGTCCTTCTCCGCCCAGATAGCCCTTACCGCCTGGGCCATGCGGGCCATGACCTCGGGGTCTTTCAGGGCCCAGAGCTCCTTCAGGCCGGGGTAGACCCGCTCGTCCCCCAGATGGGCGAAGAGCCTGCCTCCCTCGACGATTTCCTTCACCGCCTGATGGAAGGGGATCTCCTCCCACTTGCCGCTTCCCCTGGGCCCCGCCCGCTTCAGCACCCTGCGGATGCGGTAGGGGTCGTAAGCGGTTTGGATGCCCGCCTGGCCCTTGGGGCAAAGGGCCCCGTCCACCTTGGCCAGGGTGGTGACGTCGGTGTTCATGGGTAGGTGGGGGTGGAAGGTCCAGGGGGAGAGGGGGTTGCCGTCGATCTTGCTGGCCACCCCCTCGTAGAGCTTCACCTTGATGGGGCATCCGGTGTTGCACTGCAGACAGGAGGAGTAGATGGTGTTCTCGGGAAGCTGGACCTCGTACGTTTCCAAGCCTTGGGCGCTGGCTTCCTGAAGGGCGGTCCCCAGGGAGCCCAGCAGGGCGCCTGCACCGGAGAGTTTCAGCAGATTGCGCCGGGAAAGCTTTTCCATAGCCACCTCCTAGACCAGGTAGTAGACACGGGGTTTGGTTCCCGCTTCTTCCTTGAGGCGCGTGGCGTTGGGCTGGCGGACGAGTTCGGAGACCAGGGAGGAGGGGTCCTCGAGGTCCCCGAAGTAGGTGGCCCGTCCGATGCAGGTGACCACGCACTGGGGCAAAAGCCCGCGTTCGATGCGGTGGAGGCAGAAGTGGCACTTGCGCACCTTGTCGATGGGCCCGGCCTCGTCCTCGCGGCTCACCCTCTTGCCCCACTCGTAGACGGGGAGCTCCTCGTAAGGCATCCTGCCCATTCCAGGGGTGCCCTCCGTCCAATAGTCCCCCTCGTCCTTGTGACGGGCATTGTAGGGGCATGGGGGGATGCACTTCTCACAGCCCACGCACTTCTCGTAATCGATCTCCACGATGCCGTCTTTGCGCTTCCACGTGGCGTCGTAAGGGCAGACGGGTACGCAGGGAGGGTTGTCGCACTGCATGCAGGGCTGGGGCACGAAGCGGTAGGTGACGTGGGGAAAGGTGCCCACTTCCTCCTCGCTCACCGGCCGGTAGACCACACCGGGCGGCAGGCGGTTTTCCGCCATGCAGCTCACGGTGCAGGCATGGCAGCCCACGCATTTTCGCAGGTCGATGACCATGCCCCACCTGCGGTTCGGGTTCTTAAGCGCCCGCTCCAGGTCCTTTTGCAACCTCAAAAGAACGTCCTCCTCAGGGGCGGCGGAGGGCTGAGGCTGGGGCGCCCCTTGGGCCAGGCCCGGGGCCACCAAGGAGGCGAAAACCGCGCTGGCCATCTTGGCCAAGAAGTGCCGGCGAGCCTCTTTCGTTGCTTTGCCGGTGGGAGGTTCTGTAGACATCGCCCACCTCCTTTCCTCTCCAAGCTAGAGGGCATTCCTGGGCCCAGAAAGCCGTGGAGAAGAGGACACCTTGTCGGTAAGTCTGCCGACGGGTTAGGGACATCCATACCCCTGAGCCCCTCTTATGCTGGGGTGGGTGAGGCTTCTTGGCGCCTTCCTGTTCCTGCTTTGCGCCTGCCAACCCCTGCCTGAGGTGGGGGTGGAACCTCCTTACGCCCCTGTGGCCCATACCGCAGGGGTACGGGTGGTCGTGGCGGGGATGCGTTCTCCCGAGGGGGCCGAGCCCTACCGGGTCTTCCTCGGGGGGCTGGAAGAGCATCTGGGAGAGCGGGTAGAGGCCTTCGGGCGGCGCACCTATGCCGAGGTCCTCGAGGTCCTGCGCCGAGGCGAGGCGGAGATGGGCTTTCTCTGCACCCTGGCGGCGGGTTTGGGGGTTGAGGAGGGCTTCTTGGATGTGGTCTTGGCGGGGGAGACCCTGGTCCCGTACCAGAGCCTGATTGTGGTGGCGGAGGCCTCCCCCTACCGGGAGCTTGCCGAGTTGCGAGGGATGCCCTTCGCCTTTACCGACCCCCTTTCCAACACCGGCCACGCTTGGCCTAGGCTGTTGGCCCGTGGTCTTGGAGAGGACTTCTTCGCCCGGGCCTTTTTCACCTACAGCCACGACCGGGCCCTAGAAGCGGTTCTTGGCGGGCTGGCGGAAGGGGCAGCGGTGGACCGGGTGGTCTACGAAAGCCTGGGGGTGCGGGGCTTGCGGGTGGTGGCCCAGGGTCCCGTGGACCCGCCGCCCCCGGTGGTGGTGCCGAGAGACCTGGACCCGAAGCTGAGGTCCCGGCTCGTGCGGGCTCTCTTGCGGCATGGGGCCACGCCGCAGGGCCAGAAGGCCCTACGAGCCTTGGGCCTCAGGGGCTTCCGTCCGGCAGAGGAGGAGCCCTATCGGGCCGTGTTCCAGAGGGCTAGGGAGGTGTTGCCGTGAGGCTCAGCTTACAGCTCCTCCTCACGGTGTGCTTCGCCGCCACGGCCACGGGAAGCGTCTTGATCCTGGGAGGCGGCGCTTTTCTCTTCGCCGAGGGCGAAAAGACCCTATGGCAGCAGGCGCGGGCGGGGGTCCAGGACCTGGCCACCCTTCTTACGGATGATCTCCTGCTGCGGGATCTCCTCGCCGTGCGCACCAAGCTGGGAAGCGCTTCGGCCCGCTATCCAGGCTTTGCCTTCGCTTACGTCCTGGACCCGGAGGGGCGGGTCTTGGCCCACACCTTTCCCGAGGGGGTCCCGGAGGCGCTTTTGGGCCTTCCGGGGGAGAGGAGCTTTCGCCTGGAAGGCAAGGTGGTCTACCAGGCCGAGGCTGGGATTTATGGTGGCCGGGCAGGGACCGTCCGCCTCGCCCTTTACCAGGCACCCCTTTGGGAAGAGGTAGGCAAGGTGGTGCGCACGGGGCTCTTCGGCCTCCTTTGGGCCGTGGGTCTGGGGGTGGGGCTTGGCTACCTCCTCCTTACCCAGGCTTTGGAGCCCTTGGCTCGGATGGCGGAGGGAGCCGCTCTTCTGGGGCGAGGGGAAAGGGTGCGCTTCCCGGAGCCCAAGAGCGAGCTGGGGGATTTGGGGCGGGCGCTGAACCGCATGGAGGAAGAGGTGGAAAGGCGGCAGAGGCAGCTTTCCCTACTCAACCGGGTCCTTGCGGAAAGCCACGCTCTGAGGGTGGAGGAGCTGGCCGAGCGGGTGCTCTCCCTTTTGGTGAGGGAGTTGGCCTTCGTTTGCGGGCATCTCTGGGTGGAGGGACGGGTCCTCCGCTGCCGCACCTGCCAAGCCCTGTGCCCGCTGGATGAGGTCCAGGGGCTGGCGGAAGAAGCCTTGCGCCTGGGCCAGGTTCTTTGGCGGGGGCAGAGCGTGGTTGTGCCCGTCCCTCCCCGAGGGGCGTTGGTGCTGTACGGACTGCCTTCGGGGGAGGAGGCCTGGATCCGTGAGCTCCTTACCGCGCTTTCCGGCCCTCTCTCCACCGCTTTGGAAAACGCCAGGCTCTACGGCCTTCTGCAGGAGAAGGAGGCGCAGAGGGCTGAGCTTCTAAGGGCCTGGCTAAAGGCGCAAGAGGAGGAGCGGGGGCGCATCGCCCGCGAGCTGCACGACGAGGTGGGCCAGGCCCTCACGGGTCTCATCCTGGGGCTGGAGGGGCTCCCTGGAGAGAAGGCTGTAGCCTTGAAGGAGCTGGCCCGCTACACCCTCGCCGAGGTGCGGCGGCTGGCCCTGGACCTTCGGCCCAGCGTTTTGGACCACTTGGGCCTCGAGGCCGCCCTGCGCCGCTACGTGCGGGAGTTCTCCGACCGCACGGGGATCGAGGTGGACCTCTCCTTTCACCTTTCCCGGCCCCTTTCCCCGGAGTTGGAAACGGTCATCTACCGGGTGGTGCAGGAGGCCCTTACCAACGTAGCCCGCCACTCGGGGAGCCCGAAGGCGGCAGTGGGCGTCTTGGAGGTGGAAGGGGAGGTGCGGGTCTTTGTGGAGGACGAGGGCCGGGGTTTTGACCTGCGGAAGGTGGGCCTGGGCCACCAGGGGCTTGTGGGGATGCGGGAGCGGGTGGAGCTGGTGGGAGGGAGGCTTCTCCTGGAAAGCGCCCCTGGGGAGGGAACTCGGGTGCAGGTGAGGCTTCCTCTGGAGGTGGCGGCGTGATCCGGGTGGTGCTGGTGGAGGACCACGTGCTGGTGCGCTCGGGGATCCGCCACCTCCTCGAGGCCCGGGGCCCTGTCCAGGTGGTGGGAGAGGCGGGCAGCGTAGCAGAGGCCCTTGCCCTCCTGGAGAGGGTGGAGGCCGACGTGGCCATCCTGGATGTGTCCCTTCCCGACGGCACGGGGATTGAGCTTTGCCGGGCGCTGAAGGAACGCCAACCCCGTCTTCGCCTGCTGGCCCTTTCCATGCACGAGGACCTGGAGTACGTGAAGGGTTTTCTGCAAGCGGGGGGCCAGGGCTACGTGAGCAAGGCCGCGGTAGACCACGAGCTCCTGGACGCGGTCTTGGCCGTGGCTCGGGGGGAGCGGTACCTGAACCCTTCCTTGGCCATGCGCTTGGCCATGGAAATGGTGCGGGAAGAGGCGAAGGAGGCGGCCCTCTCCCCTAGGGAGGAGGAGGTGCTCCGGCTCTTGGCCCAAGGGCTTTCCCACAAGGAGGTGGCGGAGCGCCTAGCCATTTCGGAGAAAACCGTGGCCACTTACAGGGAACGGGGGATGGAGAAGCTGGGGCTCAGGACCCGGAGCGATCTCTTGCGTTACGCGGCGCGGCGAGGGTGGTTGAAGGGTTGAGGTGAGGGGTTACCCCTCGGGGAAGCCCCCCCTCCTTCCCCTTGGCCTCCACCATCACATCGGCGGGGCCGGGGAGGGCGGCCAGGAGCCTTTCCCAGTCCGCTTCCTCCACGGCGAAGGCGTGGGCCCCGGGGCGCTTTGCGGGATCCTGGCTGGCCAGGTGTACCTTGGGCCTTCCCCGCCAGGTGGGGAAGGCCAGACGGAGGGCCTCCGCCAGGGAGAGCCGCCCAGGGTTTAAGGCATGGTGCAGGGTGTCCACCACCACCGGCACCCCCAGGGCCTCGGCGGCCTTCAGGACCCCCTCCGCGTCCCAAAGCCGCTCGTCGTTTTCCAGGGCCAGGAAGCGCAAAACCTCCCTTTCCCCCCTGAGGTTTTCCACGAAGCGCCTAAGGGCCCTCTCCCGGTCCCCGTAAACCCCGCCCAGATGGAGGACCAAGACCCCGTCCTCCGCACCCAGGAGGCTCAGCACCCGGGCCGAGTAGCGGAGCTCGGCCAGGGAGCGCTCCACCACCTTTGGGCTTGGGCTTCCCGGGTTCACGTATTGCCCGGGGTGCAGGGAAAGCCGCTGGCCCAAGGCCTTGGCGAGGGCCCCAAGCCGCCCAAGCTCCTCTCCATGGGCCTTCTCCCAGTCGTAGGGGAAAAGGGGGTGGGAGGCGAAGGGGATGAGGTGCTGGCCGATGCGGAAGAGGCGGAAGCCCGCCTCGGCGTTCCAGCGCAGGATGCGCTTTAGGTCCTTCAGGTTCTCCGCCACCTTGGCCCGCACCCTTTCCTAGGTGAGGGAGGCCAGGCGGAGGGTGTGGTTGGTGCTGGCCTTTAGGGTCAGGTTCTCGCAGGGGTAGCCCAGGCGGATCACCGCCGCACCTCCGCCTCCAGGTAGACCTCCACCTCGTCCCGCACCTCCAGGAAGAGGAAGCGGGGGCGTTCCAGGCCCCAGTCGGAGAAGCGGGTGCGGAAGGCGCCCCGGAAGCGGCCCCTTTCGGGCGGGCCCAGGAGCTCGCCTTCAATGCGCACCGGCAGGCGCCTGCCCACCAGTTCCAGCTCCCCCTCCACCACGAAGCGGCTCCCCTCGTGGCGGGCCCTTTGGGGGTAGAGGCAGGCCTGAGGGTAGCTCTTGGCCTTGAGGATCTCCAGGGCCTTCTTGTCCCGCTCGGCTACCCCGGAGTCCCAGGCGGCCTGCTCCAGGCAGACCCGGCCCGAGGCCTGCTCGCCATTCCAAAAGACCTCCCCCCGGGCGGTGGGGTTCCTGCCCTCCCAGCTCCCCAGGGGGTAGAAGCCCCGGTACCGGGCCTCCCCCTCCACCCGGTAGGGGGCCTGGGCCAGGGCCAACAGGGGGAGGAGGAAGGGGAGAAGCCGCCTCACGGCCTATACCTCCAGCGCTCCCCTAGGGTGGCGAAGTCGCGGAAGCCCAGGAAGAGGATGGGCCGCTCCTTGGCCTCCTGGGAGCCTTCCACGTGGACCACCTCCCCCAGGAAGAGGGCGTGGTCGCCTTCTAGGGGAAGCTCGCTCACCTTGAGCTCGTACACCGCTAGGGTCCCTTCCGGTACCTGGGTATGCTCCAGTTTCCTCGCCGGGCGCAGGGCTACCCCCAGCCTTTCCGCCTTGCGCACCTTCCGCCCCGAGAGGTAGCCGGAGCGCACCACCCAGCCCCGGGCCTCCCAGGGGAGGAAGGCGAGGGCGGCTTCCCCCAGCTCCCGCAGGAGGGTGAGGGTGTGGTTTTCCCGGTCCATGGCGAAGAGGAAGCGGAAGGGCTTTTTGGACACTGGGGTCCACCAGGCCAGGGGCATGAAGTTCTCCCCCACGCACAAGAGGGCCAGGCGCATGGGGTAGAAGAAGGCCCGGTAGGGGGCTTGAGGGGTTTCCTGCTCCATGGCCTAAAGCTCCAACACCTCAGGGGGAGGTTCCCGGAGGACGCCCTCCAGCACCCGCCTGGCCGCCTCCTCGGGGGCCAGGGCTCCCTTGGGGGGGCCGCCCAGGGGGGTCCAAAGCCCCGTGGCCACCGCCGGCAGGCGCACCAGGACGAGTTGCACGCCCTGGCGCCGGAGCTCCTTCCGGGCCGTCTCCACATAGGCCTCGAGGGCCCCCTTGGCCGCGGCGTAGGCCCCAAAGCCCGGCACCCGCACGTAGGCGGGGTAGGCCCCGAAGAAGACCGCTCGGGCTCCTTGGCGAAAGTGGGCGTGCTTTAGGACAAAACTGGCGGTCAGGAAGTGGCTTGTGAGCATTCCTTCCAGGGCATCCCGGCTTACTTCCCGCACCCCGGCTCTGCCCGCCTTGCCCACGGCGTGGACCAGGAGGTCCAGGGGGCCCGCCTCTTCCAAGAGGGCTTTGGCCTCCAGTTCGTCGGAGAGGTCGGCGGGAAGGGCGCGGCCTCCCACTTCCGCGGCCAGCGCCCGGAGGGCTTCCGCCCGGCGGGCCGAAAGGAGGAGCTCTTCCCCCCGCAGCAGGCGGGCCAAGGCGCTTCCCAGGCCTCCCGTGGCTCCCAGGATCAGAACCCGCATGCTTGGAAGCTACCCCTTTCCCCAAGGGGGGTTTGTAGTCCAAAAAGAAGTGGGCCCGAGGGGCCCGGGCGGGCTTGCCCAGCTGGATTCAAGCGGCCTTCACCTCCGCTCCGAAGCCCTCCTCGAGGCTCTTCGCCCGGGCGATGGCGAAGATCAGGAGGCCGTAGACGGGCTTGGCGATCAGGTCGGCTAGGCTGTACCCAATCTGGATGGCCACCTCCTGGGCCGCTCCTCCCGGGAGCCAGGTGCCCAGGGCGTAGGCGATGGGATAGAAGCCCCAGGACATGAGGAGGACATACCGGGTGGCGTTGAGGAGCTCCAGGACCCTAGCCCCGAACTTGGCCTCCCGTATGGCCTGGCCCAGCTCCACCCAGAGCACGTAGAGGATGTAGAAGAAGGGGATGGAGGAAAGCGCGCCCCAAAGCGTCCTGGGCCCAGGTTCGGTGTTCACCTCTCCCACGTACCCGAGCCCCAGCATGAGCACCGACGCCACCACCAGCTTGATCCCCAGGTTCCAGGTGCGGGCGGCGGAAAGCCCCAGGACCAGGATGAGCTCCAGGAGGAGCAGGGGTACCGTCAGGAGCCAGTCGGCGTAGCGGTAGAAGTCGTTGAAGGGCTTGCCGGTGGGCACGTAGACCCCGTCCGCCAGCTGGTAGGCCCCCACCCAGCTCTCGAAGATGCGCAGGTAGTGGTAGCCGGCGATGAAGACAATGAGGGCCGAGAGGTACAAGGCGATGTGGTAGCGCTGGGCCACATAGCTCCTCGCCAGGAGGAAGAAGACGAAGGCGGCTAGCATCCCGGCGATGGTCAGGGAGAGCATGTTGAAGACCAGCCAGTACTGTCCGAAGGTGAGTTCTGGCATTTCGCGCATGGCTTACCTCCTTCAGGGGCAAGCCCGCCCCCGTGCGGGTCAAGTCCATTAAAAGTCCCAAGGTTCCCCGGGTGTGTAACCTGGACAACTCTTGGACAAGAGCTTTCTGTGGGCTACAGAAAGCGGAAAAGACCTGTGAAGATTATGAGAACATGCCCAGCCTCTACCTGCTCCCCCTCGTCCTCCTCCCCGAGGGGTGGGCCCTGGCCCTCCTCCTCCTGTCCGCCCTGGTCCTCGGCCTGCCCCACGGGGCGGCGGACCTCTTGGTGGCCCGCAGGCTCGGTTGGCCCCTCCTCCCCTTCGTGGGCCTTTACCTCCTCCTGGCGCTTTTACCTCTGGCCCTGCTCCTCTTCTACCCCCAGGCGGGCCTTCTGGCCTTTCTCCTCCTGGCCCTCCTGCACTGGGGCCGGGTGGAGGGCAAGGGCCCTTTAGGCTACCTGCGGGCAGGGACGGTCCTCCTCTTCCCCTTCCTCCTCCACGGAGAGCGCATTGCCCCCTTCCTGCAGGCCTTTGTGGGGGGCTTTGCCCTGCCCCCCTGGGCAGCCCTCTTTCTCTTGGCCGGCCTCTTCCTCTGGGCCTTGCGGCAAGGCGCGTCCCCGAGGCTTTGGGGGGACACGGCCCTCCTCGCCCTGGTGGCCGCCCTAGCCCACCCCTACGCCGCCCTGGCCGGGTACTTCCTCCTGCAGCACAGCCTGGACAGCCTGCGCCTCGTGGGCGTGAGGGGAAGGGACTGGCTTCCCGTATACGGGGCCACCTTCGGGGCTATCCTCCTGGCCTTGGCCCTCTACCCCGCCTTCCGGGACCCCCTGGCCGCCTACATGGCGGCGGTCTTCGCCCTCACCCTGCCCCACGCCCTGGCGATGGAGGCTTGGCTAAGGCGCCCTCTGCCTCCCGCACGATGGCCCGCGCCAGGTCGCTGAAGATGCGGCGGTGGAGGGGGTAGAGGAGCCACCAGTAGAGGAAGCCGGTGAGGCCCACGGGCTCGAAGTAGGCGGTCTGCACCAGCCGGGCCCCCTCCCCCTCGGGAAGGGCCTGCCACTCCAGCCAGGCCTTGCCCGGCAGGCGCATCTCCGCCCGCAGGCGCAAAAGCCTCCCCGGCTCTACCCGCTCCACCCGCCAGAAGTCCACCGCCTCCCCCGGGAGGAGCTCCTGCGGGTGGCGCCGTCCCCGCCTCAGGCCCGGGCCCCCCACCATCCGGTCCAGGAGGCCCCGCAGGGCCCAGGCCCAGCTCCAGACGAGCCAGCCGCGCTCTCCTCCGAGGCTGGTGAAGACCCGGAAGAGGGCCTCGGGGGTAGCCTTCGCCCGCAGGCTCCGCACCTCGCGGATAACGCCTTCCCGGTCCTCCAGGAAGTAGGCCCGCCCATGGAGGGCCCCCGACCAGCGGGTCTCCACCTCGCCTAGGGCGATGCGCCTTAGGGCCAGGGCCACCGCCTCCTTGTAGGGGAGGGGCCGCACCTCCGGGAAAAGGGCCTGGGCCTTTTGGGTGTCCGCCACCAGGGGGTGGAGGATGCCCTCCACCAGGGGGAGGGCCAGGCGGTTGGGGATGGGGGTCACTAGGCCCACCCACAGGGCGGCCAGCCTGGGGGCCAGCACGGGCACGGGGAGGATGAGGCGCCTGAGCCCCCGCACCCGGGCGTAGGCCTCCATCATGCCCTTGAAGGTGAGGGGTGGCGCCCCGATCTCCACCACCCCCGCAGGCCCCCGGGAGAGGGCCAGGAGGAGGTAGGCGAGCACGTCCCGGATGGCGATGGGGGAGACGGGGTTCAAGACCCAGCGGGGGGCCACCATGACGGGCAGGCGCTCGGTGAGGTAGCGGACCATTTCAAAGCTGGCCGAGCCTGAGCCCACGATGGGCCCGGCGCGGAACTCCGTGGCGGGCAGGTGGGCCCTCAGGATCTCCCCCACCCGGGCGCGGCTTTGCAGGTGGGGGGAGGGCCTTCCTTCCTTGGGCAGGAGCCCGCCCAGATAGATCACGTGCCGCAGGCCCACTTCCTGGGCCACCTGGGCGAAGACTCGGGCTTGGCGCTCCTCAGCCTTTTGGAACTCCCTTTCAGAGAGCATGGCGTGGACCAGGTAATAGGCGGCCTCCACCCCTAGGAGGGCTTGGTGGAGAGCCTGGGGGTCCTCGAGGCTCCCCCGCACCACCTCCACCTGCCCCGCCCAGGGGCGGCCCTCCAGGCGGGAGGGGTCCCGTACCAGGACCCGCACCCGGTGCCCCGCCTCCAGGAGGCGGGGGACCAGCCTCCCCCCCACGTACCCCGTGGCCCCGGTGACCAGGACGTGCATGCCCCTAGCCTAGGGGTTTGGGCCTTGGGGCAGGGTGGCCGGGGAGGGGGTTTGCAGCAGGACGATCCCTTCCCGGGCCGCCTCCCCCACCACCCCGACCTCCCCTTGCCGGGCCGCCCATTCCTCCGGGGTAAGGGCCACGTACTCCACGTGGCGGAGGGGCAGGGCGCGGTGGAGAAGAAGGAGCCTTTCCAGGTGGTCCATGCCCCGAAAGGCCGGGGAGACCACCAGGAGGTCCCAGTCGCTGTCCAACTGGGCCTCTCCCCGGGCCCGGGAACCGAAGAGCAGGGCCAGGGCGATGGGCAGGGGGGCCTGGGCTAGGGCTTCCCTCAGCTTTGCCCAACCGACCTCTCCGCCCATGTGAGCACCTCCTCCGCCGCCTGCAGGCGGGCTTCCGCCTGGGCCCTGCCGTAAAGCCGGGCAGGCAGGGTGCCGGCGGCGTCCGGGTAGCGGTTCACCTTGGAGGAGCACCCGGGCAGTGGTCAGGTCCTCGCGGGCCTGCGCCAGGAGCCGTTCCGCCTCGAGCCGCATCCCTTACCCATCTTAGCCTGGGCCAAGGTCGGCCTGCCCCCTTCCAGATAGCCTGGGTCCCGTGCGTGCGGTGGTGGTGGGGGCGGGGATCGGGGGGCTGGTGGCGGCCAGGCTCCTCCAGGGGGCGGGCCTGGAGGTGGTGGTCCTCGAGGCCCACACCTACCCCGGGGGCCTGGCGGGGGACTTCTGGCACCGGGGCCACCGCTTCCCCGCGGGGGCCACCCTCCTCTCGGGCTTCGCCTCTGGGGGGCCCCTGGCCCTCCTGGAAGGCCTCCTAGCCCTGCGCTTCCCCGTGGAGCCTTACCCAGAGGGCTTCCCTCTGATGGAGGTGGTCCTCCCCCGGGGGAGGCTCCTCCGCCCCGTGGGGCGGGAGGCGGAGCGGGAAGCCCAGGGGGACTTCTTCGGGCCCAAGGTCCTCCCCTTCTGGCGCTGGCAGGGGGAGCGGGCCGATAGGCTCAAGGCCCTGGCCCCCAGGCTCCCCTGGCCCCCGGAGAGGGAGGAGATCCCCGCCCTCCTCCGCCTTTTCCCCGAGCTTCTCCCCTTGCTTCCCGATCTCTTCCGCCGGGCCTCCCGCCTAGCCCCGGAAGACTCCGATTTCCGCCTCTTCCTCCGGGCCCAGCTCCTCATCGCCGCCCAGACGGAAGACCCCTACGCCCTCTACGCCGCCTTGGCCCTGGACCTGCCCCACCTGGGACCGGCGCGGGTGCCGGGCGGGGTGGGAGGGGTGGCCCGGGCGTTGGCGGAGGGCCTGGGGGTGCGCTACCGGGCCCGGGCCACCCGGCTCCTCCTGCGGGAGGGGCGGGCCTACGGGGTGGAGGTGGCCTATGGGGGGAGAAGGCGGGGGGAGAAGGAGGTGGTCTTCGGGGACTTTTTCCTCCTCAATGTGCCTCCTGAGCCCCTCCTGGGCCTTCCCCAGCGAACGCCCAAGGATGCCTGGGGGGCCTTCGCCCTTTACGGGGTTCTGCCCTTCCGGGTGGACCCTCCCTTTTACCGGCAAAACGCCCGGGAGCGGCCCTTCGCCTTCCTCTCCCTTTTTCCGGAAGGGGAGAGGACCGTCTTCTCCCTCTCCCTCCACACCCCCCTGGCCCCCTGGGAGGGCCTCGAGGCGGAGGCCTACCGGGCCCTTAAGGCTCACTGGCAGGAGAGGGCCCTGGCCCTGGGGGAGGAGCTCCTCCCTGGCCTCAGGGAAGCTGAGCTCCTTTTCGCCGCTACCCCCCGCACCTACCGCCGCTTCGCCGGGCGGGCCTGGGTGGGGGGGTACCCCCAGACCCACCCCTTCCGCTTCCCCCGGGTGCGCCTCTTTCCCAACGTCTTTCGGGTGGGGGAGGGGATCTTCCCCGGGCAGAGCGTCCCCGCGGCGGCCCTTTCCGGCCTGCGGGCGGCGCGGCTAATCTTGCGGGCCCTGGGCCTGGAGGCCTTCCAGAGGGGGGTGCCCGAGCCCCTCGGGCGCGGCTAACTTGCTACGGGAGGCCCTGGGGCCGGGGAGTAGGAGGCCTTCCACGTACTCCCGGAGGGCCCGGGCGGTGCGCCCCTCCCTTTCCGTGAGGAGGTCCAGGTGGGTGAGGCCGGGGAGGACCTGGGCCCGGGTGGGGGTGCGGGGGAAGGTTTCCGCCAGGCGGAAGCCCTCCGGGCGGGCCACAAGCCCCCGCCCCGCCCCCAGGGCCAGGACGGGGTAGGGGAGGGGCCTTGGCCTCAGGTCCGGGGCCACCAGGGGGTAGGCCGCCACCTCCAGGAGGAGGCGGTAGGGGAAGTACCACTCGGAAAACCCGGTCTCGGGCCGGGCGAAGGCCCGGAGGAAGGCCCTGGGGTCCGTGGCCTCCCCGGTGTCCCGCCACTCGATGATCCGCCCCCGGGGGCCCCGCACGGTGAGGACGAGCCGCCCTTGCAGGAGTCCCAAAAGGCTGAGCCCTTCCCGGGCCCAGGCCCGGCCCACGCTCACGCTGAAGGCGGGGAAGAGGCTGTAGTGGTCGTCCACCCGCAGGAGGGCCCTCGCCTCCCGGGTGGCCCGGTAGGGGCCGTAGGGCACGGGCTCCAGGGGGCGCTTTGCCGCCAGGAAGGCCTCCGCCTCCGCCAGGGCGAGGTCCCGCGGCCCCAGGAAGGGGAGGCGGAAGACGGGGTCGGCCCGTCCCTGGAGGAGGTCCTCCAGGCCGGGGAGGCGGCCGAAGGGGGTGGAGGCCCCCCGCGCCAGGGTTTCCCGGTCCACCTCCTGGCCTAGGGCCTCCTGGGGGAGGCGCAGGCTCCCGTCCAGGAGGACGAGGCCCTTTAGCCTTTCCCCGTGGCGGAAGGCGTATAGGGTGGCAAGGCTCGCTCCCAAGGAGTGGCCCGCCAGGACCACGGGGGCCCTTTGCCGGGCGGCCTCCACCGCCAGGTCCAGGTCCTTCAGGTGCACCTCCAGCCCCCAGGAACGCAGAGGGGTGAGGTCTGGCTCGGGGAGATCCCGGTAGTAGGCCGTAGGGTCTTGCGTGAGGAAGCCCCGGCGGTCTTCCAAGCCGTTGGCCCGCCGCTCCCAGGCCCAGACCTCCAGCCAAGGGGCTTCCCGCCTTAGGTGCTCTGCCAGGAGGGCGAAGTTGGTGCTCCCGCCCAGGAGGCCCGGCACCAGGAGGAGGACCGCCTTGGGAGCCTCCGCCTCGTAGACCAGGGCGTAGCTTCGGTCCAACTGCGGGTAGCCGGTTTGGGCTCCCGGTAGGGATCGGTATTCCTGGCCGAAGGCCAGAAGGAGGAATAAGGGGACCACCCCCGCCCTCATAGGGAGAATTTCCCCTAGACGGAGAGCACTTGCCAGGGCCTGGGCTACAGGTCTTCCAAGGCCGCGGTCCCTTCGGCTCGTGCCTTTTCCAAAAGGCGCATCCGGGCCTGGAACTGGCCTGAGGCGTAAGCGAAAAACTCCTCCGGTGAGAGGCCCAAGGGGGCCCCCTCCGGGTAGGCAGCGAAGAGCTCCCCCACCACCCCCATCGCTTCGGGGAGGAGGAGGGCCAGCCGGCCTTCCACCCTCCTCCAAAGCCCGGGGTGTTCCCCCAGGTGGCGGGAGATCAGGTAGAGGCCGTAGGCGATGTGGCGACTCTCGTCCCTCTGGACGTTGCGGATGCCCGCCAAGGTTCCCGGCATAGCCTGGCCGGCCGCTTCCAGCCGTTCCGTCAGCCGGTAGAAGCCCTGGTAGCCCGTTTCCGCCAGCACGCCCTCCACCACCACGTTGTAGGTGAGGGCGGCTTCCACCTGGGCCTCGGGACTTCCGTCCTGCCAGAGCCGTTCCATGCTCTCCGGCAAGATTTCCTGGAAGATCCGGCGGTAGTGGGGGCCGTGGTACCGGGCCAGGTTCCCCTTCTGCCCTCCCACCTCCGCCAGGAAGCGGGCGAAGAACTCCACGTGCTTGGCCTCTTCCAAGAGGAAGGTGGTGAGGTACATCTCCTCCTCCACCCGTCCCTCCCGGGCCACCGCCTGGAGGAGGGGCAGGAGGTCCAGGGTCACCGCCTCCTCCCCTCCTAAGAAAAGGCTGGCCAGGCGCAACACCAGGTCCTGGCCCTCAGGGGGCAGGTTTTGGAAGGTGGCGCGGTCCTGCTGGAAGTCCAGGGTGGCTGGGTCCCAAAAGAGCCGCTTGGCCTTCTGGTAAAGGCGCAGGGGAAACTCCTCCCGAAGGCCCCTTTCCACCGTGTGGAAGCCGGTGCGCATGCGTGCCTCCTTCGTCTTCAGCTTACCTCGGCCCGTAGGAGGCCGAGGGCACCGAACCGCTCCAGATGGGGACGGAACCCCGCCCTTTCCAGGAGGTGCAGGAGCTCTTCCTCCTTGGGGCGGAAGAGGCCGAAAGTGGCTCCTGGCCCCAAGAGGAGCATGCCAAAAAGCCGCCCTCCAGGCCGGAGTACCCGGCGGGCCTCCTGGGCGGCCCTCAGGGGGTCCCAGAACTCGTTCCAGGTGGGGCCCATGGCCACCCCCCCGAAAGCCCCCGTCCGAAAGGGGAGGTGTTCCCCATGGCCCAGGAGGTAGGCCCCAGGCCGCCGCCTCCGGGCCACCCGGAGGAAGGCGGGGGAGGGGTCCAGGCCCACCGCACCATTCCCTAGCGCCTCCCAGTAGACCCCGGTGCCTGTGCCCACGTCCAAAAAGGGTCCCCCGGTGGGCAGGAGCCATTCCCGTAGGCGGGCGAGCTCCTCCGCATGGGAAAGCTTTTTCCCGGAGAGAAGGCCCGTGGAGCGCCGTCGCCAGGCGTCGTAGAGGAGGGGAATGGGGGGCAAGCGGTTCGCCAGCCAGAGGTGGGGCCGTTCCCGCCCGGCCCGCAGGTCCAAGAAGCCCCCCGGAAGGGGTAGCGGGCCCCGCAACCGAGGCAACGGGCCTCCCCCCCCCACTTCCAAGGGCCCTTGGCAGCGGGGGCAGGCCAGGAGGGGGAGGAGCCAGGGGGGAAGGGATACCACGGCAACAAGGGAGGCCCCCCGGAGGGCCCGGGGGGCCGGCAGCCTTTCCTCAGCGGTTCCCGCCCAAAGCGGCCGCATCCACCACGGGCACCACGGTGAGGGTGCCCGCCTGGACGCTGCCCACCGCGAAGACGGTGTAGGTCTTGCCGCTTTCCAGCACCACCCCGGGAAGCTCCAGGGCCACGGTGGTGGTGCCCGCCACCCGGACCTCGAGGTCATACCGCCCTGCGGGCACCACCAGGTACTGGCCGGCCCGGGGGAAGGGCAGGTTGCTGAAGAGCACCGGGCCGCCTTTCACCGCCACGTCCACCGCTGGGGCGTCGGGGGAGGTATGCACCACCCTCACCCGAGCGTAGCCCGCCCGGGGGAAGAGTCCGGCCAAAGCGTCCGTGTAAACTTGGGGCCGAATTTGGGCCAGGAAGCCGGTGGCGGCCACGGTGTAGTAGATCCCCTCCCGCAGGTCCAGCTCCGCGTCGATCACCACCGGGGCGTC
The DNA here is from genome assembly GCF_021462405.1 of Thermus tengchongensis. Classification (NCBI taxonomy): domain Bacteria; kingdom Thermotogati; phylum Deinococcota; class Deinococci; order Thermales; family Thermaceae; genus Thermus; species Thermus tengchongensis. Next base: position 67,507 of record NZ_JAKEDU010000004.1, read on the forward strand.
CTGCCCCGCGGGCACCACCTGCACCCGCACCCGGGCGGCGGGCAGGGCCAGGTAAGGGGTCACCTCCTTGAAGGCCAGCCCCGTGATGGCCCGCTGCCCGTTCACCAGGATGTCCACCGCCGGGGCGTCGGGGGAAAGATGGGCCACCCGTACCATCGCCCCTTGGGCCAGAGCCAAACCGCCCACCGCCAGCGCCAACAGCAAACCGAAAAACTTTTTCATGCTTTCACCTCCCAGGGCCAGCATAGGGGCGGTTGGTTTGTAAAACTTTTGTCTAGCCTACGAATAGACTGTGAGCAACTTAGCAACTTTTGGACAGCAGGGTTTTCAAGGAAGGGTACGCAGGGCGTGCCCCAGGTCGAAGATCAGGAGGAACCCCCCCTGCACCAGGATGGCCAGGCCGAAGTCCCGGTGCTGGGGCTTCCGGCCCCGGGGGAGGAGAAGGGTTCCCCCTAGGAGGTAGAGGACGTCCAGCCCTGCGTTGAGGAGGAGGATCTCCCGCAGGTTTCCCGGGGCCTCCCGCCCCAGGGAGTAGAGACCCAGGGCCCCATCCACCAGGCCCCAGGCCCCATTCATGAAGAAGAAGCCCCGCCAGAAGGGGTGTTGCGCCCACCACAGGCCGAGGAGGGCTGCCCCCAGGGAGAGGAGGCCCGAGGCCAGGGCGGTCATCGGCAGCGGTTGAACCGGGGGATGGCGGCCAGGCCCTCGAGGCTCCCCCCCGGTACCTCCCGCCCGTCCAGGGAGAGGAGGTAGTACCCCTCTCCCATTCCCGCCTCCACCGCCAAGAGGTACGTGCCTCCCCGCAACTCCACCTCCAGGCGGGGCCCCCGCCGGGCCTCCAGCCCGTGGCCCCGGTAGGGGGTCCAGGCCACCGCTTCCCGCCTCAGGCCCCCCCACCCCGGGGGCAGGGGAAGGGGGGCCTCCCCTCCGAGCCCCTGCCCCAGGAGCCAAAGGACGGGGCGGAAGTCCTCAGGGCAGCCCCCGCCCACGAAGAGGGAAGCCCTCAAGGGGAAGCCCTCCGGAACCTCAAGGCGGAAGAAGGCCCACTCCCCGGGCCCCAGGCGGCCCAAGAGGGCCTGGGCCACCTCGGGGCGGGCCACGGGGTAGGCGGCCTCGGGACTCGGGGAGCCGGGGTTCCAAAAGGGCTGGTGGGCCAGGGCCAAGAGGCTGCTCAGGACCAGGGTTCCAAAGAGGCGCTTGACCATGGGCCCAGCCTAACCCCAGCCCCGGGGCCAGAGGGTGGCCTGGGCCCCAGGGGCCGGGGAGGGGGCCCCGGCGAAGGGGCACCCAGGGCCTCCGCCAGGGGAAGGGGGTTCAGAGGGGCTTGGCCGCCTCGAGGCGGGCGTAAAAGGCGTGGGTCAGGGCGATGGCCAAGGCGTCCGCCAGGTGGCTGGGCTTGGGGGCTTCCTTAAGGCCCAGCATCCCCCGCACCATGAGGGCCACCTCCTCCTTGGGGGCGTGGCCGTGTCCGGCCAGGGCCTGCTTCACCTGCATGGGGCCGTAGGCAAAGACCGGCACCCCCGCCTCAAAGGCCGCCACCAGCACCGCCCCCAGGGCCCAGCCCACCTTGTAGGCCAGCTCGTTCTGCCGGTAGAAGTACTGCTCCTCCACCGCCAGGGCCTCCGGGCAAAAGCGGAGGAGGGCCTCCTTCACCCGGGCGTGGATCCGCCCCACCCGTTCCTGGGCGGGCTCCTTGTGGGAGGTCTTCACCACCTCCCCGTGGAGGAGGCGGGCTTTGAGGGTTCCCTTGGGCTCCACCTCCACTACTCCCAGGCCCAGGTGGGTGATGCCGGGGTCTATGCCCAAAACCACCATACCCTGGGGGCTCTAGTTGCCCTTTCTGGGGGGGTAGTCCGCATCCCCATAGCGGATAAAGGCGGGGATGTCAAAGTTGTAGAGATCGGCATGGGTGGGGAAGTCCACCGGTCTAAGCGGTTTGGGCACCACGGTGCTTTCCCCAAAGCCTGCAGCGATCAGGATCACCCTGAGCTCGTCCTGGGCCCGGTCGTCGTAAGTGACCCCGTAGAGGATGTCCACGTCTTCGTGGCCCGTGGCCTCCCGTACCCGTTCCACCACCTCGGCGGCCTCCATGAGGGAGAGATCCTCGGAGCCCACCACGTTGAGGAGAAGCCGCTTGGCACCCTCAATGGAACGTTCCAGGAGGGGGCTGTGGGTGGCGGTTTTGGCGGCTTCCTCCACGCGGTTTTCGCCCCGTCCCGCACCGATGCCCATAAGCACCTGACCTGCCCCTTCCAAAAGGGTTTTCACGTCGGCGAAGTCCACGTTGATGAGGCCGGGGAGATTGATGACGTCGGTGATGCCCTTGACCCCGTGGTACAGGACCCGGTCGGCGATGAGGAAGGCGTCCTTGAGGCTTACCTTCTTGTCCACCGCGGAGAGGAGGCGGTCGTTTTGCACCACCACCATGGCGTCCACCTTTTCCTTGAGGCGCCGGATGCCCTCTTCCGCCGCCTTTAGGCGCTTGGGGCCTTCGAAGCTGAAGGGACGGGTGACCACGGCCACGGTGAGGGCTCCCAGCCGCTTGGCGATCTCCGCCACCACCGGGGCGCTTCCCGTGCCCGTGCCGCCCCCCATGCCGGCGGTGAGGAAGACCAGATCGGCCCCCTCCAGGGCCTCGGCGATGAGGTCTTCGGTCTCAAGGGCCGCCTTCTCCCCGATCTCGGGGTTGCCGCCAGCCCCCAGGCCCCGGGTGAGCTTCTCCCCCAGCTGGATGCGCACGTCCGCCAAGCTCTTAGCCAGGACCTGAGCGTCGGTGTTGGCGGCGATGAACTCCACCCCCACAAGCCCCGCCTCAATCATGCGGTTCACCGCGTTGTTCCCTGCTCCCCCGAGACCGATGACCTTGATAACCGCTCCTTCCATTTCTGCCTCCTCTCCAAAAATAGAACTAAAACAGGTTATTCAAGATCTCCTTGATCCGTGTCCAAATACTTTCACCCTTAGCTTTTTCCTCACGCTGTCCCCTCCTTTCCCTGGCCCTCCGGGGTTCAGGTGCGGTCTGGGGCAGAGTGGTGGCGTACCGGACCAAGCCCACGGCGGTGGCATGAGCGGGGGTGGCCACCACATCGGTGAGGCCGGAGACCCCATGGGGTTTGCCCACCCGCACCGGGAGCCCGTACTGTTGGCGAGCCAGGAGGTCAAAGCCTCGGAGGAGGGCGCTCCCGCCGGTGAGGATCACCCGGTTGACCTTAATCTCCAAGGGTCCCAAGGCCTCGTCCACCGACTGGCGGGCCAGGTGCAGTATCTCCCGCAGGCGGGGGCGGATGATGCGGGCCAGTTCAGGAGCGGGCACCTCTCCCAAGGATCCGCTTTCCTGGTTGATCTCCAAAACCAACTCGGGATCCGCAAGCTCGGGTAAGGCGGCCCCGTACTTGCGCTTCACCCTTTCCGCTTCCTCGAAGGGGATCTTCAGGAGCTGGGCGATGTCCTGGGTCACGTGATCCCCACCCAGGGGCAGAACGGAGGAGTGGGCCAGACGGCCTTCCCGGAAGACGGCCACATCGGTGGTGCCCCCGCCCACGTCCAGGAGAAGGACGGTCATGTGCTCCTCTTCTGGACCCAAGACCCCTAGGCCGCTGGCCAGGGTCTGGGCCACTAGGGCCTCGATGTCCAGCCCTGCCTCCTCCACCGCCCGCCGCAAGTTGGCCAAGGGCCCCCGGCCCGCGGCCACCAGGTGGACGTCCACCTCGAGGCGCACTCCCGCCATGCCCACGGGGTCACGGATGCCCTCCTGGCCGTCCACCTTGAACTCCAAGGGAAGGGCGTGAAGGAGCTCCAACTCGGCGTCAAAGGGATACGCCTTGGCCTGCTCGATGGCCCGCTCCACATCGGCCGCGCCGATGCTCTGGCCCCGGCGGATGGCGGCCAGGCCATGGCTGGTCACGCTCTTGAGATGGGGTCCTCCTACCCCCAGGAGGACCCGCTCCACTTTGACCCCGGCTACCCTCTCCGCCTGGTGGACGCTTTGGCGGATGGCCTCCGTGGTGCGTTCCAGGTTAACCACCACGCCCCGCTTCAAGCCCTGGGAGGGCACGCTGCCCTCGCCGATGATGTCCAAAACGCCATCGGGGGCCAGTTCCCCGATCACGGTGGTGACCTTGCTGGTGCCGACGTCCAATCCAGCGATAATCATGGGCTTACACTCACCCCCCAAGAGTACAGGTAAACCCTGCCCTTTGGCATACCCAAATGGGCGTATTTTACTAGAAGCTGGGCTTCAGGGGCAAAAACTACGCCCTGAGGTGTTTCCACCCAAAACCCGGCGGGCGTGTAGCGGAGCCGGGTGGCCTTGGGGTAGGCGCGGGCCAGGGCCAGGAGGTCTTGGACGGGCAGGGGGCCTTGGCCCTCCACCCGGGGGCCCTTGGCCATGGGGGCCCCTCCTGGGAGCACGGTCCCGTCCGTGGCCAAGGCGTTGCCGTCTGCCAGGGGGAGGAAGGGCTCACGTTCCCTCAGGATCAGGCGAACCTCTCCTATCCGAGGCTTCTCCAGCCGGGCTTCCGCCACCCAAGGATCCCGCAGAAGGCCTTGGAGGCGGTCAGAGCGAATCCAAAGCCAGGGCTCACCCGCATAGAGCTGGGTGCGGGCGAGGATCTCCTCGGTTTTCAGGTGCCGGTTGCCTATCACCGTGATGTGTTCCACGGGGAAGAGCACCAGGCTGGCCACATATAAGGTGGCGGCGAGGAGCAAGGCCAGCAGAAGCCTCATCCCCCACATCTTAATCTCCCCCTGTGAAAAAGCCACTAAACTTCAAGGCCACACCTCCCACTCCAGCTCCAGGGGCAGTTCTTCCTGGATTCGATTTAGGATTTCCAGCACGTCCCTGGCCGTGGCCTGTCCCAAGTTAACGATAAAGTTTCCATGTTCTAGGGATACCATGGCGTCGCCTATCCTTAGGCCTTTAAACCCCCTCTCGTCAATGAGCCGGCCTGCTGACTGGCCCGGCGGGTTTTTAAAGGCGCAGCCGGCGCTTTTTCGCTTGGGTTGACCTTTTCTGGCGGCGTCCACCTCGGCCATGCGCCGCCTTATCTCCTCCAGAGGGCGTTCTCTCAGTTTCAGGCGGACCCGGGTCACGATGCCCCCTGGGGGAAGCCGGCTTTGGCGGTAGCCGAAGCCCAGTTCCTGGGGGAGGTAGACGTGAAAAGAGCCCTCGTGGAAGATCTCCACCGCCTCGAGGGCATCCGCCATCTCCCCGAACCGGGTTCCCGCATTCATCTTGACCGCACCTCCCACCTGGGCGGGGATGCCGAGGAGACCCTCGAGGCCGGAAAGCCCTTGGCGGGCAGCCTCCTGTACCAAAAGGGGAAGGAGGACCCCCGCTCCCACCCAGCCCCTTAAGTCATAGGTGGCGAACTCCCCTGCAAGGCGGATCACCCTTTCAGGCACCCCCTCGTCCATGACCAGAAGGTTGGAGCCATTCCCCAGGACCCGGTAAGGGGCCTCCGTGGCCTTTAGGAGGTCCTCCTGGGTTTCCACGGTCCAAAGCTCCGCTGGGCCTCCCACCCCTAAGGTGGTGTAGTCCTTAAGGAGCACCCGTTCAACCCTCATGGACGAGCCTCCAGGCGAGCTCCGTCACGTCCCCGGCCCCCAGGGTGAGCCAGAGGTCCTCTGGGGCGGCGGTGGCCCTGGCGTAGGCCAAGGCCTCCTCCTTGTCCAGAAAACGGGCAGCTTTTCCCAGGGCCAGAAGCCGTTCGGCGATCCTTTGGGAAAGGGCTTCGGGGGAGATACCCGCCTTTTCCCCTGCGGTGTACACGGGAAGAACCACCACCTCGTGTGCGGAGGATAGGGCCTCGGCAAAGCCTTCCCAAAGCTCCTGGGTGCGGAGGAGACGGTGGGGCTGGAAGAGCACCCGCACCCGGCGGCCCAGGAGCATGGCGGTGGCTAGGGTGGCCTTCACCTCCGTGGGGTGGTGGGCGTAGTCGTCCACCACCCAGGCGCCCCGTACCTCCCCCACCTTTTGGAACCGACGCCCCACCCCCGGAAAGAGGGCGAGGCCCTGGAGAATGGCCCAAGGCTCCACCCCGAAGCTCAGGGCGGCTAAGGCGGCAGCCAGGGCGTTCTGCACGTTGTGAGCGCCCGGAACTTGGAGCCTGGCCTCCCCCAGGGTCCGGCCTTGGTACACGAGTTGGAAACGGCTCCCCGTGGGGCCAAGCTCAGCTTCCTCGGCCCAAAGGTCCCCTCCCTCCCCGAAAAGCTTCCTGGGGAGTCCTTGGGAAAGCCTTAGGAGCCTGGGGTCAAAGGCGGGCACCACCACCGTCTTGGCCCTGCTCAAAAAGCCCCGCATGGCTTTTTCCAACTCCTCCAGGCTTGCGTGGTAGTTGGGGGCCCTTTGCCCGGCGGGGGCGATGTGGTCCGCCTCGAGGTTGGTGGCCACCGCCACCTCCACCTCCACCTCCTGGAAGAGGGGATCGGACTCGTCCACCTCCGCCAGGCGGGGACCGAGGCCGAAGCGGGCGTTTCCAGGTAGGAGGGAAAGCTCGCCCCCGAGGAGCACCCAGGGGTCCAGGTCCGCGGCCAGAAGGATACTGGCCAGCATCCCCGTGGTGGTGGTCTTGCCGTGGGTACCGGTAACCCCCAAGGAGGGTCTTTGCCTTAGCAGATGGGCAAGAAGCTCCATCCTCCTCAGCACCCGCATCCCCTTGCGCCTGGCTTCTTCCACCTCGGGGTGGTCCAAGGGAATGGGGGTGGGAACCACCAGGGTGTCCTCCTCCTGGAGATGGGCAGGATCGTGACCCCTATGGACCGGGACCCCTAGGCTTTCCGCCCGCCGGCCAGGGGCTAGGTCGCACCCGGTTACCCCTATGCCTTCCCCCAGTAGGAGGCGCGCCAAGGCGCTCATGCCCACTCCCTCGAGGCCCATGATGTGTACCCGTTTCATAGGAATTCCTCCAGCCAATCCGCCAGCCGCCCCGCGGCGCCCTCAGGGGAAAGGCGGGCCATACCCTCCTGGTAGGGCTCGGGGCGCGCCAGGATCCTCTCCACCTGCTCGGCCAGCCGGGCCAGATCCCCAAGCTCCACCCCGCCTGCCTTCCGGTAGGCTTGGGCGTTGGCCGCCTGGGCACCTCCGTCCAGGCTGGGGGAAAGGGGAAACAGCAAGGCGGGCAGGCGGTGGTAGGCGGCCTCCGCCAGGGTACCTGCCCCGGCCCGGGCGAGGAGGAGATCCGCGGCGCTCATGGCCAGGGGGGTGTCCACGAAGCCCGCAATCCGGTAGTGGTCTTCTTCCAGATGCCGGTAACGCTCCAGCCAGCGCTCCCCCACCTGGTGAAGGACAGGGAGGCCTAGGGGTTTGAGCAGGGGAGGGAGCTTCTCGTTGAGTTCCAGGCTACCCTGGCTTCCCCCGAGGATGAGGAGCAAGGGCTTGTCCGGGGGGAAGCCCAGCCTGGCCTTGGCCTCGGCCTTGGGGTAGCGCACCTCCCGCACGGGGTAACCGGTGACCCGGGCCTTGCGGGCAAGCCTCGGGGCCAGGGTTACCGGCACGGAGAGGGCCAGGCCCTGGGCCATGGGGGCGAGGAGCCTTATGGCCAGGCCCAGCTTGGCGTTTTGCTCGTGGAGGAGGACGGGAATCCCCTTAAGTTCCCCCACCATGGCCCCGGGAAACCCGGCATACCCCCCGGTGGAGAGGATGGCCCTGGGCCTTTTCCCAACAAGAAGGCGCCAGGCGGCCCCAAGGCCTAGGAGGAGTTTCTGGGCTTCCTTTGGCCTGAAGGCACCTCGGTCCAGCTTACCTGCGGGGATCAAGGCGTGGGGGATAGAGGTTTCGGGGAGGAGGCGGGCCTCGAGGCCCCCTTGGCTTCCCAGGTAGAAGACCTCGAGGCCCCGCTTCCTAAGCTCCTCTGCCACCGCCAAGGCGGGGAAAAGGTGCCCCCCGGTTCCGCCCCCGGTTAGGAGGACCACGGCTCCACCCCCTTCCTGGACGCTTCTCGGGCCAGGCGCATCAGGGCGCCCACGGCGAAGCCGGAAACCAAAAGGGAGCTTCCCCCATAGGAAACCAGGGGGAGCGGTACCCCCGTGACCGGCAGGAATCCCACAGTCACCCCGATGTTCAAAGCAGCCTGCAGGGTGAGGTAAAGGGTAAGGCCCAGGGCCACCAACCCCAAGGGTCCAGGAAGCCTGAGGGCCAGGGAGAGCCCCCGGGTAAAGATCAGAAAAAAGAGCAAGAGCACCATGAACCCTCCTAGCCAGCCGGTGGCGAAGACCACGCTGGCAAAGACCATGTCGTTGTGGGCCTCGGGCAGGTGCGGAAGGTTTCCCGAAGGACCCTGGCCAAGAGGACCGCCCAGGATCAGGGCCTTCTGGGCCTGGAGAACCTGGTAGGCGGTCTGGGAGGGGCTGGCCTCACCCTGAAGGTAATCCACAAAGCCCGTAAAGCGCTCGGACACGTAGCGGAAGCGGGCGAAGTAGATCCCGGAAAAGGGGGCTAGGACCAAGGTCCCTGCCAGGCTCACCATGATGAGCCTTCGCCAGGGTACCCCCGCCAGAATGAAGAGGAGGCCGGCTAGGGTTACCAGGAAGAGGGCGGTGGCGAAGTCGGGTTCTACCAGCACCAACCCTGCGGTGAGGCCCACCAGGGCTGCGGCCCCCACGATGGGGTAGTCGTTTCCCTTCCGCCCCACAAAGGAGGCCAGGTAGTAGACCAGCACCACCTTGGCGAGTTCCGAGGGTTGGAAGGCTAAGGGCCCAAGGTAAAACCACCGCCGCACCTCTCCTGGGCCGCTTCCCACCATGAGGACCAACGCGAGGAGAAGGAAGGTGGCGGCAAGGAGGAGGCGGGCGTGGCGAAGGAGCCTGGCGGGAGGCAGGAGAAGGCCCAGGATCATGGCCCCAAGCGCGGCTCCAATGCGGAGGAGGTGGCTAGGGAGGAGATTGGGCTCTGCCACCCCCACGCCCAGGAGGCCGAAGGCCATGAGGAGAAGGGCGCTTAGGAGGAGGACGGGATCCATGGCTCACCTCCTAGGACGTAGACCGCTTCCCGGAAGGCCTGGGCGCGGTCCCGGTAGTCCCGGAACTGATCGAAGCTGGCGGCCAGGGGAGCCAGGAGGACGCTTCCCCGTTCCAGGCGCTTTAAGGCCTCGGCCACCGCTTGCCGCAGGGCGGCCCGTCCATCGGCCTGGGGGAGGACCACCACCTCCACCCCACCCCCTAAGGCCTCGGCCATCTTGGGGCCATCCCGACCGATGGCCAAAACCACCCGTACCCGGGAAAGGAGGGGGCGAAGGGGCTCGAGGTCAGCTCCCTTGTCCTCCCCGCCCAGGATCCAGGCGATAGGGGCTGGGGCGGCCTCCAGGGCAGCGGCCACCGAGGGAGTGCGGGTGGCGATGGAATCATCGATGAAAACCACCTCCCCCTTCCGGGCAAAGATCTGGAAGCGATGGGGGGGGGAGGGGAGGGTTTTTAAACTTTCTTCGAGAAGATCCGTGTTCAAGGGGCGGCCCAGGAGTTCCAGGTAGGCCCGGGTCGCTTCGAGGGCCGCCCTTTGGTTGGTTTCCCTGGGGGAGTTTCCGGGGGTAAAGGGGTAGAGCCGGGCGGGGGAGGCCAGGGCCGCCCGCCGCACCTTGGGGTCTCCTTCGTTGTAGACCAGGGCGTCCTCAGGGGTTAGGTTCTTGAGGAGGTTCAGCTTGGCTTGGTGGTAGGCCTCCACGCTCCCGTGCCGGTCCAGGTGGTCCACCCCCAGGTTGAGGAGGACCGCCACCCGGGGGCGGAAGACGTGGATCCTTTCCAGCTGGAAGCTGGAGAGCTCGGCCACTACCACCTCGGCCTCGTCCACCACGCTGACCAAGGGGGGATCCACGTTGCCCCCCTCGAGGGCCTTAAGCCCCTGCCCCCTAAGGAGATGGGCGGTGAAGAGGGTGGTGGAGGTCTTGCCGGCGGTGCCGGTGATGCCGATGATGGGGGTGGAAGAGAGGCGGTAGGCCAGCTCCGCTTCCCCAAGGATCAGAGTCCCGCGGGCCTTCAGGGCCTCGAGGTTGGGGTGGGAAAGGGGTACCCCGGGGGCGGCCACCACCTCCGGGTAGTCCCCCTCCAGGTTCCAGTCCGGGGTGAAGCCCAGCCTCAAAGCCTCCTGTACCTCTATCTCCTTGGGCCAGTCGTCGTAGAAGCGGGCGGGAAGTCCCCGCTTCTTCAAGAAGCGCAAAACCCCAAGTCCGCTTCGTCCCAGGCCATAGACCAGGATCATGCTCCTCCCCCAAGGTTGAAGGCCAAGGCCGTGGCCAAGGCGGTGAGGATGGTGAAGCGGAAGACGATTTTGCTTTCCTCCCATCCGGAAAGCTCCAGGTGGTGGTGCAAGGGGCTCATGCGCAGAAGGCGCTTCCCCGTCCTCCGGAAGTAGAGGACCTGAACCACCACGGAGAGCACCTCCAGTACGGGGATGATGCCGGCCAGGGGGAGAAGCCAAAGCTTTCCCGTAAGGGTGAAAAGCCCGGCCAGCATGGCCCCCAGGGCCTGGCTTCCCGTGTCCCCCATGAAGACCTTGGCCCGGGGGGCGTTGTGCCAGAGGAAGCCCAGGAGAGCCCCCAGGAGGGTTTGGGCAATGGGGTAAGGGTAAAAGGGAAGGAGGAGCACGGCGGCCACGCTGGCTAAAAGCCCATCCAGGCCATCCGTGAGGTTGAAGGCATTGGCCGCACCCACCACCGCCAGAAGGACGAGGAGCACATCCGCGAGGGGCCAGGGGGTGTAGGCCACCTGCCGCACCGCCCAAAGAGCGAAGATCAAGGCCATTAGGGTCTGTAGGGCGAGTTTTTCGCGGGCCCTTAGGGGCCGGGCGAGGCTGCCCCCCAGGTCGTCCAAAAGCCCCAGGAGGGCGAAGCCCAGGCCCAGGAGCCAAAGGCCGGCGAACCCGTCCCGCCCTATCAGGCTGTAGGCCAGAAAACCCGCTAGGAGGAAGGCCACGCCCCCCATGCTGGGGGTACCCTGTTTGGCCAGATGGTTTTGGGGTCCGTCGGCACGGACCTTCTTGCCCAGGCCCAGGCTTCTCATGAACACGATCCAGACCGCAGTGAGAAACCAGGAGAAGAGAAGGGCTAGGGCCATACCACCTCCTTGCAGGAAACCACCCGTTGGCCTGGGGTAAGGTAGATGGCTTCTCCCCAAGCGGCGAAGTCTTGGGCTTCCGCCACCGGTTTGGCTCCCTCGGGCCGCACCAGGTAGACCCAGCCCTCCATGAGGGCCACCACCCCGCAGGCCCCGGCCTGGGCTTTGCGGACAACCTGGGGCAGGGGGAGGAGGAGGCCTTCCGGGTAAAAGTAGGCTTCCTGGCCCAGGGCCACCACCCCGGTGTCCAAGGCCACCACCTGGGAGAAAGCCCCTGGGCGGAGCAGGGTGGTTTCCCGGTAAAGCCCCTTTTCTCCTACCCAGAAGAGCCCTTCTTGGCCCCAGGCGGCGTCCCGGGCAGGGTAGGGGAGAAACCCTTCCTCCGTGTACACGCCTTCTCCTAGCCCCACCACCACCTTCCCTGAAGAGGCCCTAAGAAATCGCGGGGTGCCCGGTAGGGGAAGGCTTTGCCAATGGCCATCCCGGTAGATGAGAAGCTGGTACGGGTAGGCGGCGTAGAGGCTTTGCTGGTCAGCATCCAGCAAGAGGGGAGCCCCTGGCAGGGCCACGGAGAAGCGGCCCGTCACCCACCCTCCCTCGGCGAAGCCGCCTGGGTAGGGAAGCACAGGGGCAGTGGCCTGGAGGGGAGCACAGGCGCTGAGGAGGGCGAGAAGGGGCAGGGCGTTCAAGCGTCCCATAGCTCCAGAATCCTCTCCAGGCCCACGCTCCTGGAGGCCTTCAGGTAGACCAGGTCCCCAGGCTGAACCCGTTCCTTGAGCCAACCTATGGCTTCCTGGAGGCTTTCCACCGCTTCCCCGCCTAAGGAGGCCTGGGCCTTGGCGTAGGGGCCCAGGTACAGGGGTTTAAGGCCCAACCGGGCTGCTTCCTTGGCCACTTCCAGGTGAAGCCTTAGGGCCTCCTCCCCCAGTTCCCGCATCTCCCCCAAGACCACCCACTTCCTGCCGGGTTGCTGGGCCAGCCAGGCCAAGCCCGCTTTCACCGAGAGGGGATTGGCGTTGTAGGCGTCGTTCAAGAACGCCACCCCACCCTTTTCCCGCCGCTCCATCCGTCCTGGGGGAAGCACCAGATGGGCTAGCCTTTCCGCCACTTCCTTGGGATCTAGGCCCAGCATCTCCGCCACCCCCAAGGCGGCCAAGGCGGCCAGGGCCGGGCCCATGCCGGGGTAGGGGATATGGACCTCGAGGGCCCCATAGCGGAAGTGGCTTTCGTGAAGGAGAAGCCTCAGATCCTCTCCCCGGAAAGTGGCCTCGCCAAAGCCGTAAGTGGGGAGGTCCCGGCCAAGGCCAAAGCGCTCCAGGACCTCGGCCGCCTGGAGGCTCACCAGGGCCTGGGGGGCGGACAGCAGGCCTGCTTCCTCCTCCACCACTCCCTGGAGGCTGCCGAAGGCTTCCAGGTGTTCCTCTCCCAAGGCGGTGAGCACCGCAAGGTGGGGCTTGGCCAGGCCCATGAGTTCAGCCATTTCCCCCACCCGGTCCACCCCCAGTTCCACCACGCACCCAGGGGCCTTGGGGTCAAGCCCCAGGAAGAAGCGGGCCAGGGGAGGGGCAGTGTTCTGGTTCCCCTGGGGTGCGGGAAAGCCGAGGGCCTGGGCGATGGCCTCCTTGGTGGTGGTTTTGCCGGAGCTTCCCCCCACGGCCACCACCGTTCCCGGAAAAAGGTCCCTTAACCTTTCTCCCAGAGCCAAAAGGGCCCGGTAGGTGTCCCTCACCTCCACCGTGGCCGGTCCGGGTTGGTCGGAAAGGACCAGGTGGGCTCCCTTGGCCCGGGCTTCGTCCGCGTAGGCCCGCCCATGGACCCGCTTCCCGGGCAGGGCCACGAAGAGGCTGCCGGGGGTGGTCTCGCGACTATCCCAGTGGAGGTCGCGCACGGGTTTTCCCCCAGGGTAAAGCCTTCCCCCGGTGGCCCTGGCCACCCACTCCGGCGTTACTTCCCTAATATGACCAACATACACAAGCCACTCACCGCCCTTCAGCATAGGGGGGTATGCCCCGGTACGCCAAGAGCCCGGCGGCCACCTCCCGGAAGATGGGGGCGGCCACCAGGCTACCGTGGATCTCCCCTTTGGGATGGTGGACAGCCACCACCACGGTGTAGAGGGGTTCATCCCCGGGCACGAAGCCGGCAAACCAAGCGGTGAAGACTTCCTGGGAATACCTTCCGTTTACCACCACCTGGGCGGTTCCGGTCTTACCTGCCAAGGGGTACCCTGCCAGGGAGGCTCGGGGAGCAAGGCCTTCCTGGAGGGCTCGGCGGATGGCCCTGGCGGTGGTAGGGGAGAAGACCCGCTCCGGCTGGCCTTCTTGCTGGGCGAAGAGCCTGGGTGGGCGGTAGAGGCCGTCCACCAGGGTGTTGAAGGCAGCGGTGAGGTGAAGGGGAGTGATGAGGAAACCCTGGCCGAAGGTGTGGTTGGCGTAGGCGGCGGAGCTCCAGGTACGGGGAGGGGTAGCGATTGGGCTAGCCACCCTAACCCCGGGCAGGGGGGTGGGGTCAGTGAGGTGTAGGCGTTCCATATAACGGTAAAACACCTGCTTGGGCAGGGCCTCGGCCAGCAGGCTGATGCCCACGTTGGAGGAGTAGCGAAGCACCTCGGCCAGGGTGAGGACGGAAGGGTGGGGAATCACGTCCCGGATGGTCCATCCGTCCACCACGCGTCGCATGGGGGCTTCCACGCGGGTGGTGAGGCTGGCTACTCCTTCCTCCAGGAGCATGGCCGCGGTGAGGGCCTTCATGGTGGAGCCCGGCTCCAGGGGTACCAGAAAGGCGTGGTTCCGCCAGGAGATGTCCCGGTTGGGATCCCCCCTGGGGGCTAGAGGATCAAAGGCTGGCCCGTTGGCCACGGCCCTGAGGTTGCCTTCCCGGTCCATGACCAGCAGGGTGCCAAAGGCTCCCCGGCTTCGTGCCAGGCCTTCCCAGAGGGCCTTCTCCGCTAGGGCCTGGATCCAGGGGTCCAGGGTGAGGGTGAAGGAGCGGCCCGCCTCCAGGGCCCCGTTCAAATCCCGTTCCAGCCCCTCAAGCCCCTTTCCCGTGCCCCGTTCTCCGAAGCCCAGGAGCTGGCTGGCGCTTTTGCCCAAGGGGTAGTAGCGCCCTCCCTTTAGGTCCAGGGCCAAGGGGGTGCCATCCTGGGCGTACAGGGTGCCTCGAGGGGGAGCAGCGGGAGGCAGGGGAGCGGAGAGCCTTGGAGGGTGGGCGATCAGGCTGTAAAGGCCCAAGCCGAAGAGGGCCAGCCAGAGGGCGAACCCCAGAAAAACCCAGGAGACCCGGCTTACCCCTGCGGTCACTCCGCCCACCTCCCTTGGCTCATGGGCACGAAGCCCTTTTCCTTGGCCCAGGAGAGCACCCGGTGGGGCTCGGTGGCCTGCCACCTTTCCTTGAGCAAGGTTTCCTCCCGGGCTTTTAACCTGGCGAGTTCCGCCTTTATCTCGGCCAGGTGCGCCTTCTCCATTTGGTTGCGGTGGCCCACGGCGAAGACAAAAAGGAGGGCTAGGAGGTAGAGGAGGCCGAAGCGAAGGGTTGTGCCCAGGCTTCCCTGGCGGTGCATCAGGCCACCTCCTTCTCCGCCGCCCTGAGCTTGGCGCTACGGGACCTGGGGTTCTTCGCCACCTCCTCTGGGCTTGGGGTGATGGGCTTCTTGGTGAGCACCTTAAGGCTGCTTTCCTTCAGGAAGCGCTTCACCACGCGGTCTTCCAGGGAATGAAAAGTGATGATCAAAAGCCTTCCCCCAGGAGCCAGGACCTCCTCGGCTTGCCTAAGGAACTCTTCCAGGGCACCTAGCTCGTCGTTCACGTACATCCGGATGGCCTGGAAGGTTTTACGGGCGGGGTGGCCCGCCTTGCGGAAGCCCACCGCCCGTCGCACCACCTCGGCGAGCTCCAAGGTGGTGCGGATGGGGGCTTTCCGCCTTCTCTCCACAATGGCCTTGGCGATGCGATGGGCCTCTTTCTCCTCCCCCAGGTCCCGCAGGATCCGCCGGAGGTCTTCCAAGGAAAGGGTGTTGACCACCTCGTAGGCGGTGGGGCCCTCCTCTCCCATGCGCATGTCTAAGGGGCCTTCCCTTTGGTAGCTGAAGCCCCGCTTGGGATCCTCCAGGTGGAAGCTGCTTACCCCTAGATCCGCCAGGATGCCCGCCACCTGGCTAACCCCGGCCTCCTGGAGGACCTCCTTTAGATGGCGGAAGTTCCGCTGAAAAACCCTGAGCCCAGGGAGTCCCAGGGCCCTCGCCCGGGCCACGGCCTCGGGGTCCTGGTCCAGGCCGATGACCAGGCCTCCGCGTTCCAGGATGCCCTTGGTGTGCCCAGCCCCCCCCAGGGTAGCGTCCACGTACACCTGCCCCGGGCGTACTCGCAAGAGGTTTAGAACTTCTTCGTAAAGAACGGGAATGTGCTCGGTAATGACGTCCATAGTCTCCTATCCGATAAGCCCCTTGAGGGCCTCGGGGGCCGGGGGGTTTTGCATGATCTCCTCAATGGTCTTCCACCACCGTTCCTGGCTCCAGATCTCCAGCCGTCCCGGGGCACCGGCGATCACCACCTCCCCACCTTCCTGAAGACCTGCGAATTGACGGAGGGGTGGGGGAATCAGGACCCGGGAGGCGTTGTCCATGCGGGTTTTGTGGGCCCCGGAGTAGAAGAAGCGCACGAAGGCCCTGGCCTGGGCGTCGGTGAGGGGGAGGTTGACCAGCTGCTCCTCAATCTTGCGCCAGCGGTCTGAGGGAAAGACGTAGAGGCAGCCCTCCATTCCGCGGGTGAGCACCAGGCCGTCCTCGAGGAAGTCCCGGAAGGGACCGGGGATCACCACCCGTCCCTTGTCGTCCAGGCTGTACTGGTACTCGCCGAAGGGCATTTCCCACCTGGTCCCACCCTCTGGGGCTGGCTGGGCTTGGGCATCCGGTTTGGAGCCTTACCCACAGAGGAGTTCTTGCCCAGGAGTATAGCACGGATTCCCCACAGTTTTCCACTATCTCCCACCTAGGTCCCACTTATTTCCCACTCCGGATGCAAAGAAAAACCCCAAGCCGAAGCTTGGGGAGCCCCAGGACAGGGCGTAAGCCGGGTTCTGTTTTTGGCGGTCATCTCTCTGGGACCGGCGTCGCCGCCGGCCTCAAGCGGCCCATCCCAGGGGTTATTGTAATGGAGCGCGCTTGTTGTTAGTTGGGCCGGGCCCGACTAAAGGCGAAGCAAAGCGAAAGAAGCCGATAAAGAAGGCGAAAAGAAGCGGCGGGTTCCCGAAAAAAGGCGGCGGTTTGGCGGAGGGCAATCGCTCACGCTTTTAGGACAGTAATGCGGGTCAGTACGATGCTCATCGGAAAAGGACGCTGTGCCAGGTTGATTTTTGTTGACCTGGAGCCGCTGACCGGGGCAATCTTTGACTGAGGTCAGTCATGCTTTTGGGGCAAATCGCTCACGCTTTCAGGACACTAAAAGCGGGCCTTGAGGAAGGCAAAAACACCCCTTGATGTGAGCCTGGTTGATAAAGGGTGGCGCATGCTTGATGAGAGGAAGAAAGCGGCTACAGGAGCCGGGAAATGCCGCTATGCAGTCGTTTGTATAGGTGGCACAGCGTGGCACGGCGTGAAAGGGGGGTGTGGCACAGCGTGGCACGGCGTGGCACAGCGTCCGAGTTGGGCACAAAAGCCTTCGTTATCGCATTATGCATTCTTTGCATAGCTGGCACTGCGTGACGCTGTGCCAGCCCTATTGCTAAAGAGTTCTTTAGAGTATGCTAATGAAAAACTCATCTGGTGTACCATAATGTTTCGCCTACCCCCTCCTCCTGGTAGCCCCGCCCCCAAAGCGCAACCCCCAGGCCTTCACCTGGGGGTCTGCCGGAGGTAGCGCCTTTCCAGCCAAAGGGCCTGGCGGGCCAGCTCTAGGAAGTCTTCCGGGTCGTCTGGAGGCTCGCGGTGGAGCCAGTGGCGGATGAGGGCGGAAAGCTGGGCGAGGGGTGGAGGGTCACGCTCCAGCTCCGCTAACCGGCCTGGAAACCCAGGGCCTCCAGGATGCCGTTGGCGGCGGTGAGGGCGAGGCCGGGCTTCTCCGCGGTGGCGCGGGCCCAGGCCTCCTGGTCCAGGGCGAGCTCACGGGTGAAGTCCAGGGCGGCGCTCAAGGGCGCCCGGGCCATGCGGCTGGTGAAGCGGTCCACCTGGGCGATGTCGGGCCTGCGGAAGGCGAAGGTGCTCTCGCCGTGGGTGAAGGTGTAGAAGGGCTTCTCCCGTTCCATCTAGCCTCCTAGCCGTGCTGGATCTCTCCGAGCACCACGAACTCCAGCTCCACGGTGATCCGCTCCGTGTCCTGCTCCACCCCGCCGAAGGAACGCTTGGTGAAGAGGCAGTCCTTCAGGGTGTCGGTGACGGCGGTGCCGTTGCCCTTGTCGTAGGAGATGACGATGTCAAAGGGGTCCAGCTTGTAGACGTTTCCCTCGGGGGCGGCGGCGCGGAGGCGGTCGTACTCTTCCCGCAGGAGGGTGAGCTTCCCCGAGGCCTCCCAGTTGCCCTTGGTGTAGCCCCTGGGGGTGCGGCCCTTGCCGTAGATGGCGTTGACCTTTTCGGAGTCCTCGTAGTCAATGGAGAGGACGTCCGCCAGGGGCACGCCCTTCACCTGGATGCTGATGTGCTCCCAGTCGTAGTAGCGGCCGTTAATGGGCATGCTTCACCTCCTCACCCCACCAGGAAGGGGTTTTCAAAGCCGATGTCCATGACGATCTCCCGCAGGTAGCCCAGAGGGACGATGCGGATCTGGAGGCGAAGGGTCTGGGAGGCCAGGATGTCCTGGCCGGGAGGGGCCACCACGCGGCCCCGGGCGATCTCCCCGGCGGCCTGCATGAGGCGGAGGGGGGTGTTGGCCCGGGCCAGGAGGCTCGCCAGGCTGGCCTTGAGGTCGGTCGGGTCCACGTGCCACTGCACGAAGTCCAGGAGGGCCTGGCGCACCTGGTAGGTGGCCTTGTCCATGACCCGGCGGTTCTGAATCACCTTGTAATCGCTGGTGGGGGCGGCGGCGGTGCGGCCCTCCACGAGGAACCACCCGTCCCGGCCGATGAGGCGGTAGACGGTGGTGAAGCCCGCCTGGTCCAGGGCCAGGGCGTGGGCGTTGTTGAAGAGGGACTGCTTGCCGAAGGGGGTGTCCACGAAGGGGGCCACCTGCACCACCCCGCTCAGTGGCCCGAGCTGGACCCAGGCGGGGGAGACGTGGACCCGCTGGCTGGAGATGCGGGCCCCCACGCGGGAGGCGAGGCTCTGCACTTCCAGCCTGCCCGTGAGGGTGTCCACCACCTCCCCCCAGGCGGCCACGATCATCACCCGTTTGTGGCTGAAGCTCGCCTTCTCGCTCAAGCGGGCGTTGACCCAGGCGTCGGGGTCGTTCCCCGGGGGCAGGGTCTCGGTGAGGAAGAAGATGTAGCGGAAGTTCGCCTCGGCCTCGTCGGCCAGGGCGCCCAGGGCGGCCCACATGGCGGGGCCGGTGGGCTGGGCCACCTGGATGTACTCGTACTGCAGGTTGGTGTTGAGGGCGGCGCGGACGGCGGCCTGGACGCTAGAGACGCTGGCCTGGGGGGCGGTGGCCTGGAAGCGGTAGGTGGCCCCCGCGGCGTAGGTGCCGGTGGCGAAGTTCAAGGTGAGCCCGGTCCCCGGCAGGGTGTAGGTGGCGGCGGTGGCGATCTCCTGGCTGGTGGTGTCCCCGCCGTCCAGGCTGTAGGTGAAGGTGGCCGTGCCCAGGGCCCCTCCCTTGGCTATCCTTACCACGATCTCGTAGGCGTCCAGGGGGCTTCCCGTGATGGTGACGGCGGGGGAAGAGGGGTTGTCGCTGTCCGCGGCCACGCTCCCCGCGATGTCGGCTTGCGCCCGCACCGCGTAGACCTGGCCGCCCCCGTAGGCCAGCTGGTCGGCCACGGCCCGGGCCAGGGGCCCGGTGCCCAGGACGCCGGGGACGGCGGCGAGGTCGCTGAAGGCCAGGACCCGGTTCACGGGCCCCTGGCTGGAGACGCCCACCACCACCCGCTGGCCCTCGCCGCTCGGGGCCACGATGCCCAGGCCCCCGTCTTGGATCTCTGGGTAGACGCCGGGTAGCCTTGCCATCCTCTATCTACCTCCTACCTGTGGGTGGGCCCCTGGAGGAACTCCTTCAGGGCCTTCTCAAACTGGGCGCGGGAGACCCGGGTCCCCTCGGCCCAACCGGCATAGACCTTGAGCCCCGCGAAGGCCCAGGGGGGCACCCCCAGGGCCTGGGCGTGCTCCTCAATGGTGGGGAGCTCCTCTTGCGCTTCCTTCACCTCTTCTTTGGTTTCCTTGGGCATGCTATACCTCCTCTTCCAAGACGGCCTCTTCCACCTCCACCCGGACGGGCACCCAGGCGGTGTCCTCGTAGAGGACAATCTCCACGGGGACTTCCAGGGCCAGGGCGTTTTCCCCCACCAGGAGGCCTTCCTCGTCCAGATAGGAGAGGGCGATATCGTTCAGCTTGGCGTGATAGTCCTCCCCCACGTGCAGGGGGGTGTCCCACATATAGAGGAGAACCCCGGCGAGGAGCTGGTCCAGCTCCTCGCCGGAGCGGGCATAAAGCTCCAGGCGGATACGTAAGGTGCCTCCATAGAGCCTGCGCCGGGTCTTGACGGGCCCGGCCACTACCCGGCTCCCGTCCCGCTTGAGGGCGCCGGTGAGGGGCTGGATCAGGGCGGCGGGGGCCACCCGGTAGGCCTCCTCTCGGGCCTTGCCCACCAGGACCCGGGCGGGGGGAAGGCCCGCGTGGGCGCAGGCCGCCTTGAGGTACTCCAGCACCGGGGCGATCACCGCGTCGCCTCCTTCATCCACTCCAGGAGGAGGGCCTTGGCCTCCTCGCGGTCTTCCTCGGTGAGGCCCAGGAAGGGGCGGGCGGGGATGTAGACCTTCCGCCCCCTCCCGGCGTAGCCCCCGAACTGGTGGATGCGGGCGTACTCCAGGTTAGTGCCCACGTAGATGCGGCTTCCCGCCACCTTCCAGGAGATGGAGTTCTTCAGGCGGGCCGTGACGACCAGGGGCTTGCGCAGGGCCACGCGCCTCTGGGCGGCGGCGGAGATCCCGCCCCGCTTGAGCCGGTCCCTGGGCCGCACCTCCTTCGCCAGGGTGGCGGGGGAGAGGGGCGGCCAGAGGGAGCCGTCCGGGGCCCGGCTCTCCTCAAAGCGGCGGTGGGTGCGGGCGAGGATCCCCTCGGCGATGGCCTCCTTGACCTTCTGGGGGACGCCCCGCCCGAGCTTTCTCAGGGCCTCGTTTAGCTCCCGCCAGTCCCCTTTGAGGCGCACGCCCATCAGAAGTCCTCCAGGCTTTCCCGGGAGAAGACCCGCTTCCCCCGGACGGCGGCCCCGCCCTTGGGCCTCGCGGGCTCCCCCGTGGGGGGGAGGGGCAGGGAGGCCTTGCCCACGGCCACGTCCCGAAGGAAGGCCACGGCGTCCCGGTATCGGGTGAGGGCGGCCTCGTCGGCGGTGCCGGGCCGGATGCCCCGGCGGAGCATGAGGCGGTAGACGGCGATGTCCACCGCCTTGGCCTTCAGCACCTCGGGGAGGGAGGGGAGGGGGAGGGCGTAGCGCTGGGCGAGGTAGCTTTCCACCTCGGCCCAGGCCTCCCTCAGGGCGGCTTCGGCCCGGGCCTGGCCCTCGGGCGTGAGGACCCCCGCCCCCTCCTCGTCCACCAGGTAGAGGAGGACGTCTAGGGGGAGGGCTTGGCGGAGGTCCTCGAGGGTGATCATGCGCCGGTGCCGGTGCCGGTGGAGCCGTAGGCCAGCTGCCAGAAGAGATAGCCCGCCGCTTTACGCTCGTAGACCCCGTAGATGAAGACGTTGCGCTTGAAGACCTCGTCGGAGGTCTCGGGGTCGTCCTTCGCCACCCACTCGGGGCGGCTCCGCCGCTGGAGGACGAAGGGGCGGATGGCCTGGCTCCCGTCCACCAGGAACCAGTAGGTCTCGTACTCCTCCACCAGCCAGGGGCTGACCAGGATCTCGGCCTTCCCGTAGTCGGGGTTGGCCCCGCCCGAGGGCAGGGTGGGCACCCCCACGATCTCGTAGGCGGTGCTCTCCAGCCCGGGGCCCACCACCAGGTAGATGGGCTTTTGCAAGAAGAAGCCCAGGGGGTAGCCTCGGGCGTCGGTGAGCTGCCTCATCTGGCTCAGGGCCTGACGGAAGGCCTCCCGGGTCAGGGGAGCATTGCTCGCGTTCTGGAAGGTCCGCTTCCCCACCGTGTGGGGGCCGAAGAAGGGGCGGCCGTCGTAGCCCTTCTGCTGGAACCCCTTGCGCAGGAGGTCGGCGATGAGGAGGTCGTCGTGCTCGGCCCACCTCCGGGCGTACTGGAGGGCGGTGATGCGGATGAGGTCCATCTGGTCGTCTTCCACGTCCGTGCGGGACACGGCGAAGGTGGCCTCCCAGTCGGCGTTGGTGATGGCGAAGGTCTCGGCGGTGAGGTTCTGGACCTGCCGCTCCCCCTCCCAGAGGCGCATGGTGGGCATGTTCTCCATCCAGGCGTAGTAGTTGGCCCGGCCGTTGGACTGGACCTCCAGGGCCAGCTTCGGCCAAAGGGGGGTGTACCCCTCCTTGGCCTCAAAGACCAGGGCCTTGAGGGTCCGGCTGAGGGCGCTCAGGTTCTCGCGGTTCAGGATCATTACCACACCTCCACCCAGACGTAGTCCGGTTCCACCTTCAGGGCCCGGCCCGCCTTGGAGCGGCCCGTGCCCGTCTTGCCCACGGTGTTGGGCCCGGTGGCGTACACGTCCCGCCCGAGCTCCGTGGGCCCCACGGGGTCGGTGGGGTCGTTCCCGAAGCGGAACACTCCCCGGCGCACCAGGACCTTCTTCGCGCCGTCCGTCCCCCCGATGTTGTCCACCGTCTCCTGGGCCACGCCCAGGGCGATCTTCCCGGTGCCGGGGGCCGCCTCCTCGGCGTAGCCCCCGCTCACCATCACCAGGGCTCCCTGCCGGATGACGGCGTTCGCCTTCACCGGGAGGGGGATGAGGTACTCGTCCGCCCAGCGCTCGGTGTCAAACATCACTCACCTCCAAACCGCTTCAGGGCCTCCTCGGAAACCCTGAAGACCTGGGCGAGCCTGCGCAGAGGCTCGTCCTCCTCCAAGGCCTTCCGCTCCGCCTTGGGCAGCTCCACGGGCACCAGCCGGGGCATCCCCTCCAGGGCCTTGCGGGCGGCCTCGAGGTCGGCCCGGGCCTGGGCGAGCCAGAACTCCCGCTGGTGGGGGAGGATGCGCCCTTCCTCCAGGGCCTTACGCACCAGGGCCTGGGCCTTCTCCTCCCGGGTCTGGACCTTGATGGCTTCCAGCTCCTTCCGGGTGCGCTCCAGCTCCTCCAGGGCGTCCTGCGCGGCCAGGAGGCGCAGGAGCTTGGCCTTGAGCTCCGTGGGGTCCTCGGCCCCGAGCCCCACCTCCAGGACCACCCGGCCCACGGCGGCCTCTCGCTTGAGGTCCTCCAGGGCCTGGAGGGCCGCCTCCTCGGTGGCCTCCGGGTCCAGTCCTAGGGCCTGCCTGAGCTTTTCCAGCATGTCCGCCTCCGCTTCTATGCGCTTTTGGAACCGGATGCCGGGGTTGTTGGTGAGGGCGAAGGAGTGGTAGCCCAGCACCCGGTGCCTGCCCATCTCGTCCGGGGTGGGGTCGTAGTAGAAGACCGGGGAGACGTAGGCGTACTCCCCCCGGCTCACCCGCTCCCGCCCCGTCTCCGACCACTCCACCAGGCCGTAGACGAAGCCGTCCTCCCCCACCACCAGCCCGGTGATGAACCCCGCCGCGGGGGCCTCCTGGGCCTGGCCCTCCTCCACCCGCACCGTCTGGTGGTGGAAGTCCAGGACCCAGGGCACGCCCCGGGTCCTAAGGTCCTCCAGGGCCGCCTGGAGGCTCTCCTCGTCGTAGAGGAAGACCGTCCCGTTCCCCACGAACTCCCCGAAGGGATGGAGGGGGATGCGGTCAGGCGCCTCGGCCAAGGCGGCGCGCAGCGTGCCGGAAAAGGTCGGGGTGGAGGTATCGGTATTCTTGGGGAAGCCGGTCAAACTCGTCATAGGGCCGCCTCAGCACCACCCCCCAGTAGGCGCGGTTCTCTGCCCTCGCGGTCTCCGGGGAGAGGGGCCAGCTAGGCCCCGGCCCCTTGAGGCTGAGCGCCCGCGCCCTTGCGAAAGGTGCCGTCCCGGTTGAAGAGCGCCACGATCTGGTCAATGGCCCACCCCAGGATGGGGTCCGGGATCCAGGCGGGCCAGAAGCCGAGGATGGCGTTCACCACCTCCTTGACCCGCTTCATGGCCTCCTCCTTCTTCTGGAGGCCCGGGACCCCGTCCATGAGGTCCTCCACCACCAGGACCGCGAGCCCGAGGGCGAAGTAGGCGATACGGATGACCTTGAGCATCCTTCCCTCCAAAAGGTTTTGCCCCCGGGCTTCCCCGGGGGCACGTTTCCCACCTTAGCCCCAGTTTAACCCAGGGGGTGGGGGGGTGTCAAACCTAGAGCCTGCTCCGCACCTCCACCACCCGGCCCACGATCTCCGCCACCTGGTCCAGGGGAATGACGGGAGGCCCGTTCTCCTCGGGGTTGGTGGAGTAGAGGGCCCCGTTCTTGAGGAGCTTCACCACGTACTCCCCGTTCTCCAGCCGGGCCACCACGATGGCCCCCGGGTGGCCCTTGTCCTCGGTGTTGACGATGACGATGTCCCCATCGCAGATGGGCCGCTTCCCGGCGCACATGGAGTTGCCCCGCACCTTGAAGGCCGCGAGGTGCCGGGCGTCCCCCTTGACCCGCACGGGGACGGTGCGCTCCTCAATCTCCTCCAGCTGGGAGGGGCCGCCGCCCACGTAGCCGAGGATGGGGATATGCCTTTCGCTCCGCCATTCGCTACCGGGGGCTTCCGGTTCTAGTCGGTAGAGGAGTTCGTGCGCGGGTACGTCTAGGGCTTTGGCTAGGGCCACCAAGGTATCTACGCTTGGTTTTACCCATGTTCCCGCTTTGGTTTGGCGCCCCCTCACGAGGTAGTACAGGGTTCCCCGGGAGATGCCGGTGCGCCGGGAGAACTCTTCCAGGCTGTCCACCCCCATCTCCCGCATCTTCTGCAGGATGAGGTCGGTAAAGGGCCCGTTGAGCTTGGCGCTTGACATATGTCGCACCCTCCTGATAGCATACCCTACAGGATGCGACATATGTTGGCAACTAAGATTGACCCGGCCAAGCTCAAGGCCGCCATGAAACGCAAGGGATTGACTCCGAGAACCCTGGCCGAGCGCATGGGCTTAAATCCCTCCACAATCCGCTACTACCTCTCTGGAAAGCGCGGCAAAAGACCTTCTTACGCCACCCTTTTGGCGCTCGCAAATGCGCTGGGTTTGGAAAGCGTAGAGGAGATTTTGGCCTCTTCTTTGTCTTCTGATTTCACAAATGTAGGCAACAAGGAGGAAAGCGATGCCCTGGCTTCCCGTGGATGAGGTGGCCGCCCTTTTAGGCATCGGAGAGCGCACGGCATGGCGGATTGTGGCCCGCCACCGCATCCCCACCCGAAAGGAGAAGCGCGGCCGCACCTACCGCACCCTGGTGGACGCCGACCTCCTGGCTCTGGCCCTGGGGCGGGAGGCCCCCCCTGAACCCCGGCCCGTGGAGGCCTCCTCCGCCTCCCAGCCCGCCCTCGAGGCCCACCTCCCCCGGATCGCCGCGGAGGCCCGGGACCTCCCCCGGGGGCTCAAGTGGGACCTCATCAAGGAGGAGGCGCAGCGGCTCGGCGTCACGCCCAACTACCTGGCCCGGCTCCTCCGCCGCTATGAAGCGGGGCAACTCCTATATGCACGGCGCCCTCGGCGGGACCGGGGAACTCACCGGGTGCCCGCGGAGCTGAGGAAGCTCGTGGTGGGCCTCAAGCTCGCCCATCCCCGGGCGAGCGCCCGGCGGATCCTGCGCATCGTGGAGGCCAACGACCCGGGCCTCCTCCTCTACCGGCCCTACTCCACCGAAACCCTGTTCCGGCTTTCCGAGGCCACGGTGCGGCGCATCCTGCGGAAGGCGGAGGACAATCCCGCCTTCCGCTACGCCCTCCTCTCCGAGGAGGGGAGGCGGGAGTTCGCCCGCACCTGGGCGGGGCACGTCCTGGCCGAGTACCCCATGCAGATGGTCATGGTGGACATGACCAGGTGCGACACCTTCGTCTACCTCCCCGAGGAGGACCGCATGGTCCGCCTCCGCATCCACGTGGCCCTGGACGTCTACTCGGGGGCGGTGCCCTCCCTCGTCTTCAGCCGGGAGGAGAGCCAGGTCCCCACGGACCAGCTCCTCATCCTCATGACCCAGGACAAGACGCCCCTCGTCCCTGACTGGGACGTCCGGGGCGTGCCCGAGCGCATCTACTGGGACAACGGCAAGGTCTACCGCTCAGAGAAATCGGAGCACTGGGCCCGCACCCTGGGGATTGAGCTCGTCTACTCCCGGCCCCACGTCTCCCACACCCGGGGGAAGGTGGAGCGCTTCTTCGGGGCCTTCCACCAGACTTTTGAGGCCCTGCTCCCCGGCTACGCGGGCTCGGACGCCACGGAGCGGGACTCCTCCGAGCTCCGCCGCCTCCTCCAGAACACCCGGCGCTGGGTAGCGGAGGGGATGCCCCCCGAGCGGGACCCCTACCCCGACCGCCTCCTCCTGGAGGAGGAGTACAAGGGCCGCGCCCTCCAGTGGCTCCTCGGCACCTGGCACCGGGAGCCCCTGGAGGACGGGCTCACTCGCTTGGACCTCTTTCGGGCCTTCGTCCCCCGGCACCGCCTCGCGGAGTACCGCCTGGAAGACCTCTACCTGGCCGCGGCCTACCAGGTGGAGCGGGTGGTGCGGGGGAACGGCACCGTGCAGTACCGGGGGCGCACCTGGTACTTGGACCCCCGCCACGGGAGCCTCCTGCCCTGGCAGGGGCAGAAGGTGGTGGTCCTGGACGTGCAGGTCCTCCCGGGCCAGCCCCTCCGGGTGGCCCTCAAGAACCCGGACGGCACCCTCAAGGTCCTCGGGGAGCTCCTTCCCGAGCCCCTGCGGGCGGACAGCCTCGAGGCCCGCGCCAAGCGGGCGGCGGACAAGGCGGCCATCCGCGCCCTGCAGGAGGAGGCGCGCCGCCTGGTGGAGGAGCTTTCCCCCGCCATGCGGCTGGAAGACATGCTGGAGCGCCTCTCCGGCCTCGCCCCCCTGCCCCGGCGGGAGCGCATCACCCTCCGGGCCCAGGAGCTTCCCGCCCCTTCCCCGGAGGAGATCGCCCGCGGGGCGGAGGAGCTCGCGGCGGAGCTGGAGGACGACCTGGTTCTGGACCCCATCGCCCTGGGGGAGCAGTGGCTAAAGGAGCGCGGCCTGCTGCCCCGGGGCGAGGAGGAATAGGAGGTAGCGCATGGGAAGGAAGGCGAACGGCGACCAGACCTTGGCCCTCATTGACGAGGCCCTGGGCATCGTCATGGGGGAGGCGGAGCTCTGGAAGGACCCCCGGGACGGGTTCATCCCCACGGAGGGGGCGAAGGCCCTCTTGGGGCACCTCCACCTGGTGGCCCAGGAGGGCTTCCCCCTGGCCCTGGTGGTGGGCCCGGCGGGGGTGGGGAAGACCCTCACCTGCCGCTACTGGGCCCGGGAGCACGAGGCCCCCTGGGTGCGGGCCCAGCCCAGCTACTCTCCGGCGGCCCTCCTGGAGGATCTGGCGGTGGAGCTCCGCATCACCCGCACCAAGACGTTCCGCGTCCTCCTCAGCATGGTGCGGGACGCCCTCCTCATGAGCCCCAGGGTGATCTTCGTGGACGAGGCCCAGCTCCTGGACCGCCCAACCCTGGAGACGGTGAAGTACCTGGCGGACGAGACCGGGAGCTCCTTCGTCCTCATCACCTCGGAGGAGTTTGAGGGACAGATCCGGCGCCACCGGGACATTGAGAGCCGCATCGGCACCGTGGCCCGGATAGGCCCCATCTCCCTCCAGGAGACCCAGGCCATCTACAAGGACTCCGGCTACTCCCCGGAGGTCCTGGCCGAGGTCCACACCCTCACCGGGGGGATCCTCCGGGACATCGTGCGGCTCATGCGGCAGATGGACCGGGTGGTGGAGTGGAGCGGCGAGCGGGGCCTCACCAAGGCCGCCTTCACCCCGGCCCACGTGCGCCGGGTGGCGAGCCGCCTGAACCTCGCGGGGGGTGCGCGGTGAAGCGCTACTTCTTTGACTTCGCAGGCCAGAAAATCCCCATCCGCCGGGATGAGGCCACGGAGTTTTACGAGGTGGACGAGGAGGGGAACATAAACCGCAAGCCCCTGGTGATGCTCCTTGGGGACGGTTCCTGGGTAGTGGAGGGCCGGGAGTTTTACCTCAACCGCTTGGGCAAGCGCATCCGCTACGAGGTCGTCCATGTGGAGTACGAGGTGGAGCTCCACCAGCCCAGGGGCCTGTACGGCCAGCTTAGGCGGCGTGCCTTGGTGAAGGCCGTTCCCGACTGGCAGGAGATTGATGTGGCCGTGAAGGAGGTCCTTCGTGAACAGGGTTGATTACACCCTCGAGGCCGCCCGCCTGGTCATGCGCATTCTGGAGCTCCCCGGGCTCATCGGGGAGGTGAAGCGGCAGATGACCGCGCTCCGGGCGGAGAGGCGGGAGCTGGAGCGGTGGATGGAGGCCCGGGAGGCCCAGGCCTACCTCGAGGCCCCCGGCAAGACGGAGCGGGAGCGCCAGGCCCGGGTAAAGGTGGCCCTTGCCCAGGACCCGGAGTGGCAGAAGGCGGAGAAGCGCCTGCAGCAGATCCTGGTCCAGCTGGACAAGCTCCAGGCGGAGCTGGAGGTTTTGGAGCACGAGCAAAAGGCGGTCTATGGGGCGCTGGTGGCCCGGCACGCGGAGGCCCTGGAGGCGGCCCTCGCCCAGGGCTTCTTCGGGGCCAAGCCTCCGGCGCCCCGGGGAGGGAACTGATGACGCGGGAAGAGCTCATTCGGCTCCTCAGGGAGGACCCGGAGGTCCGGGCCGCCCTTGTGGAAGCCCTCCGGGGGGCGCGCCCCCGCCCCCTGGAGGAGGCGGGAAGGGGCATTCAGGAGATCCTGGCCGAGGCCGAGCGGGAGTGGCTGGCCCGGCATGGGGAGGTGCGCCGTGAAGGGTAAGCGGACCAAGCTGGAGGAGTTGGTGGACGAGCTGGCGGAGGAGGGGCTTCCCCGGCACATGCGGGTGGCCTACGCCCTCTATGACCTGGCCCGGGACATGGTGCGGGCCGCCAACGAGGCCCGGGACACGGAGGCGGTGGACCAGGGGGAGCTGGAGCGCCTGGCCCGCAGGGCCCTGGCGGTGGTGGCCGCCGCCCAGGCGGAGAACGACGCCAAGGCGAGGGAGCTCCTCTCCCACCCGCACCGCATGAAGGGGGTGGCCTGTCCATGAGGCCCCGGCCGTTCCGTAGCGTCCTGGACACCATCCGGGGCCACGGCCTCACCCCGGGGAGCTGCGGGAGCGGGCCCGCCTGGCCTACGCTCACGGCCAGACCTTCCTGGCCCAGCTCTACCTGGACGAGGCCGAGGCCCAGGAGGCGGCCCTGCGGGCCTCCCGCTCCCAGGCCTGCGACCTGTGCGGGGGGCGGGGGATGCTGGACGACATCCCCTGCTGGCGGTGCGATCCCGAGCTTTTGGGGCGCCGCCTCGTGGAGGTGCGCCGTGAGGCCTGAGGCCGTGATCCGCCTGGCCCGGGCGAACCCCGGGACCCCCGTCCGCCTCGCCATCGTGGGGCGGACGGGCCGGGGGGAGGTGAGGGTGAAGTGGGAGGACGGGGGCCTCAAGTTCTGGCTGAGGCCCCTGCGCCTCTGGGACGGGCCCAAGGCGGAGCCCGAGGCCCTTCGCGTCATGGAGCCCTGGCGGATCCTGGAGGCCCGGCTGGAGGGGGAGGATGGGGGAGCGGTCTAAGGGACTGGTGCTCGTGCCCTGCCCGGTGGAAGGGTGCGAGAGGGCCCTCACTGTTCCAGCCCTGGCTCCTGACGGAGCGGTGGGGCTTTGCGTCTGCCTGGCCGTGCGGCTCCGGCTCACGTGGATCTACGGGGGGCCGCCCGAGTACGGGCGCACGCCGCACTTGACCGTCGTGGGGCCTGCAAGGGGGAGGACGTATGATCCGGGAGCGGCTTAGAGAGATGGGCCTGGACCGCCCCCTCCTCACCCCCGCCCAGGCGGCGGCGGTGCTGGAAGTGGGGCGGCCCACCGTGGAGCACCTCATTAGGGAGGGGCGGGTCCGCACCGTGCGCGTGGGGCGCAAAGTCTACATCACCGCCGCCAGCCTGGAGCGCCTGGTGGAGGGGGGTGTGCCCGCGGCCCAGGCCGCCTGGCTCGCCCTCCGCCTCATGGAGCGGGCGGGCCTGCGGGTGGAGCTTTTCACGGACCCAAAGGGTGGCTTCCGCGCTTCGGCCGGGGGGAAGGAGGCCCTTGGGGTCTCCCCCGAGGAGGCCCTCCTCGCCCTGGCCGAGGCCTTGGCGAAGGAGGAGGAGGCATGAAGGTCCCCAAGATCACGGACGGAGAGCTTAGGGCCGCGGTGGACCTCCTGCTCATGCGGGGGGCGTGGGGGGTGCCGCGGGAGGAGTTTGGGCGCCACTTCGGCGGGGATCGCCGGGGCCGGGCCATCATCGCCGAGCTCCGCAAGCGCGGGGTGCTCCCCGTGGTGGTGGCCGAGTCCCCCGCCGGGGACGAGGTCTACAAGGTGGCGGGCTCGGAGGAGGAGCTTCGCGCTTACCGCCAGAGCCTCCTCTCCCGCATAGAGGAGCTGCACGCGGCGGTGCGGGGTCTGGACCTGGCCTGGCGGCACTGGAAGGTCCACCGCTCCCCCCGCTGGGCCCAGCCCGGCCTGTTTGAGGTGGCCGATGGAGGAGGGCGATGAGGTCCTGGCCGTCCTGGAGGGGCTGGTGGCGCGCTACCCGCGCGAGCGCGGGGGGCTTCTGGTGTGGGCCTTCCTGGACGAAGAGGGGCGCTGGACGGTGGCCCTTTTCCGGGGGGAGGTCCTGGTGGAGCTGGACTGGGGCTACGACCTCGAGGCGGTAGAGGAGGCCCTGTGGCGGCGCTACTCAAGCTCACGCTGATCTACGTGGCGGCGGCCCAGGTGGGGCTTCTCCTCCTCCTCGCCTACCTGGCCCTTTCCCGGCGGGGCCCCCTCCCCGAGGGGGCCAGCGTGGGCCTTCTCCTCTTCGCCGCCCTCTTCGGCCTTCTCGGGGTCCTCCTGGCCCTGGCGTGGAGGTGGGCATGAGGGAGTCCTTTGTGCCCTTCTGGGAGACCCAGGAGCTTTTGGCCGCCTTCCTCAGGAGGCAGACCGGTTCGCGGGTGCGGCCCGTGTTCCAGGGCATCACCGCCCAGGGGTGGCCCTACTGCCCCGGGGTGGGGCGGCTCACGGAGGCCTTCCGGGTGCCCGGCGGCCTCGTGTGGTGGAAGGAGGTGGGGGGCGAGGTCCGCTGGATGTGGCAGCCCCTCACCCCGGGGGAGTGATGGAGCCCAAGGAGGCCCTCGCCCTCCTCGCCCAGGCGGCCCTGGAAGGGGCCGCGGGCGGGGAGGTCTACCGGGTTTACGAGGCCGCGGAAGCCCTCTCCCGGGCCCTATCCCGGCTTGCCTCCCTGGAGAGGGCTCACGAGAGCCTCGAGGCCCGCCACCGCGCCCTCGAGGCCCGCCTCCGGGAGCTGGAGGCCGCCAAGAGCCGGGCTCTCCTCGCCCTCTTGGAGGCGGCGGACCTTTTGCGCGGGAGGAAAGCATGATGAAGGCGTTTTTGGTGTCCCTGCTGATCCTGGCCTATCTGAGCACCCTTTCCATGAGCACCGGACATTTGGCCCAGTGGTACGCCCTTTCCCTGGGGGGGCTCCCCCCCTGGCTCGCCTGGGGCCTGGCGGCGAGCCTGGAGTTCACCGCCTTCCTCCTCTCCCTCCTCTCCAACTCCCTCCTTCGGGGCTCGGCCTGGGCGGGGGGTGGGGCGGTAGCCGCCCTGGCCCTGGTGTGGCTCGGCAACGCCCTCTCCATGCACCGGGCCGCCCCCGGGGTGGCCCTCTGGGAGACCCTGGCCATGAGCCTCTTCGTCCCCGTGGGGACCTACGTGGTGGGGAAGGTGGTGGGGGAGATGGTGGCCGTTCAGCCCACCGCCGAGAGCCGCCGGGAGGACCTTCCCGCCGTTCGGCTGGAGCCTGAACGGCGAAGCCCCCCCGTTCAGGCTTTCGTTCAGCCTTCCGGCGTGGGCGTTCAGGCTTCCGGGGGGTTCGTTCAGGCCGTTCGGGAGAAGGCTGAACAGGAGGAGGGCTCCCGTTCGGCCTCTGCCGTCCGCTACCGCGAACGCCAGGTAGAGCGGGAGCGCACCCTGGAGGTGGACCTGGACGAACGGGGGCTGGCCATTGTGAACGCCTTGCGTTCTGCGGGCGGAGCCCTCTCTCTGTCCGAACTCTCCCGGCGAACGGGCATTCCCAAGTCCACCCTGGCCGGGAAGCTGAACGGCCTGGCGGAGGCCGGGCTGGTCGTTCGTACGGAACAGGGGTGGACCCTGAACGGGGAGGGCCGCCATGCATGAGCCCCTGGACCTCTGGCGGGCGGCCTGGGTGGCCCTGGCCCTCTGGCGGGTGGAACACGGGGAGGCCCGCTGGGTCCCGGTCCACCCCCAGGACCCCAGGCCCGGGGCCTTCGGGGGCCGCGCCGACCTCCACGCCCGCCCCCCCGAGGCCCCGGCCTTCCTGCCCGTCTACGTCCCCCCGGTCCCGCCCCTCGGCATAGAGGGGCACAACCTGCGCCTGTGGCGGCACGACGCCCGGGCCTTCGTCCGGGGGCTGGGGTACGGGGAGCGCCAGCTCCTGGAGGCCTACCTGGGCAAGGGGAAGCCCCAGACCCTGGTGAGCTTCAACCCCTCGGCGGGGCGGCTCCAGACCCACGCCCCCCTGGACCTCCTGGACCTCTTCGTGCGCCTCGCCCGCCGGGCCGAGGTAGACACCCCCCCACCCCCCGGGGTAGAATAGGCCTAAGGTGGGAAACCTGCCCCCCGGAAGGCTCCGGGGGGCCAAGCTTTTGGGGGTGCCGTGGATGAGCGCGATCTGGAGCTGGAGCTCTGGCAGGAGGCCCTCGCCCTCCTCGCCCGCCTGGGGGCCTCAGAGGCGGACCTTCGCCCTCTCAGGGAGCGCCTTTGGGCCCTCCGCCTCTACCGCATGATGCCCAAGCCCCAGGCCCCTTCCCTCTGGAGCCGCCCCCTCTTCTGGACGGTTCTGGCCCTCCTCCTCGGCATCGTGGCCAGCCTCCTGGGCCTCCCCGTCCACAAGCTCTTCCCGTGAAAGGAGCGCCATGTTCAGGGATCCGAACCGCCAGCGCTTGATCCGAGGCACGATCCTCCAAGCCCTGTACCTGAACGCCTTCGGGGTGGACGCCCCCGTCAACATCCACGACCCCTACGCCATGCCGAGAGGCGTCCTGGCCCGGGTCATGGAACTCTCCCACGTCCTCCCCGCCCGCTCCGAGATGAACGCCGCCGTGCGCTACCTGCAGCAGAAGGGCTACGTGGAGGCGGTTTGGGACGAGGACGGGGAGTTCACCCTGGTCCGCCTCACCACCCAGGGCATGGACCTGGTGGAGGGGAACCTGAAGGACCCCGGGGTCCTCCTGCCCAGGAGGTAGCCGTGGAGCTCAGGGAGGAGATCCACGCCCTCGCCGTGGCCTTCCGCCGCCACCACGAGGAGATCCTCGCCGAGCTCCGCCTCCTCCGGGAGGAGTTGGAGAGGGAGCGCCGGGCCCGGTTCTGGGAGCGGGGACTCCTGGCCCTGGCCCTGGTGGCGGCCCTGGTGGGCTGGGTGCGGCCGTGAAGGGCTACAAGCGCCACCGCCTCTGCAAGGTCTGCACCCTCCCGGAGGACCTTCGCGACCGGGTGGACGCCATGCTCCTGGGGGAGGAGACGGAGGAGGACGGCAGGCCCTACAGCATGGAGGGGATCGCCCTCTGGCTCAGGGCCCAGGGGCACGAGGTGAGCCCCTCCAGCGTCCGCCGCCACGCCCGCCACCTGGCCCCCGCCCTGGACCAGGTCCTGCAGATGGAGCGCCTGGTGGAGGCGGTAGAGGAGGCCACGGGCAAGCGCCTCTCCTACGCCGCCGCCCTGGCCAACATCGTGGTGCACAAAGCTCTCCGCTACCTCCAGGACCTGGAGCTCGGGGAGGAGGTGGATCCGGAGAAGGTGGTGCGGCTCGGCCTCGAGGCCGCCCGGGTGGCCCTGAGCCTGGAGAGGCTGGACCGCTCCCTGCGGGAGGAGGCGGCCCAGAAGGTGGAGGAGAGCCTCCGCGCCCGGCAGATTGAGCCCGAGGTCATTGAGGCCATCAAGCGGGACATCTATGGACTCTGAGCGCCTCCTCCTCCCGTACCAGCGGCGCTGGGTGTGGGACCAATCCCGCTTCAAGATCGGCCTCTGGGCGAGGCAGACGGGGAAGAGCTTCGCCGGGACGCTGGAGGTGGTCCTGGACGCGGTGGAGCGCCCCGGCACCCTCTGGATCCTCCTCTCCGCCGGCGAGCGGCAGAGCCGGGAGCTCGCGGAGAAGGCCAAGCGCCACCTCGCGGCCCTGAAGCAGGCGGCGGAGACCCTGGAGAGCCGCTTCTTTGAGGCGGGGGAGGAGGTGACCCAGCTGGAGATCCGCTTGCCCAACACGTCCAGGCTCGTCTTCCTCCCCGCCAACCCCCGCACCGCCCGCGGCTACACCGGGAACGTCTTCCTGGACGAGTTCGCCTTCCACCAGGACTCCGAGGCCATCTGGGCGGCCATGTTCCCCATCATCACGCGGAGGCCCGATCTCAAGATCAGGATCATGAGCACCCCCAACGGCCCCCGGGGCAAGTTCTACGAGCTCTGGGAGAAGGGGGGAGAGGTCTGGAGCCGGCACCGGGTCACCCTCCTGGACGCGGTGGCCGAGGGCCTGCCCATAGACCCGGAGGAGCTCCGGGCGGGCCTCGCCGACGACTTCATCTGGCAGCAGGAATACCTCTGCGAGTTCGTCTCCGAGGAGGAGGCGTTCCTCCCCTGGAGCCTCATCCTCGCCGCCGAGGCCAGGGAGGACCCCCGGGGGGAGTGGGACCCCGAGCGGGCCTACCTGGGGATGGACGTGGGCCGCCACCGGGACCTCACCGTCTTCGTGGTCCTGGAGCGGGTGGGGGACGTGTACTGGGCGCGCCTCGTGGAGGCTCTCCACCGGGCTCCCTTCGCCGAGCAGGAGGCCCGCCTCCACGCCCTCCTCCCCCGGGTGCGCCGGGCCTGCCTGGACGCCACGGGCCTCGGGGAGATGCTGGCCGAGAACGCCCGCCGGGCCTTCGGCTACAAGGTGGAGCCGGTGAAGTTCACCCTCGAGGTCAAGGCGGACCTCGCCCAGCGCCTCCGCCTCTTCTTTGAGGACCGCCGGATCCGCATCCCCGAGGACCGGGCCCTCCGGGAGGACCTCCACGCCGTGCGGCGGATCATCACCCCTTCCGGGAACGTCC
The DNA here is from genome assembly GCF_021462405.1 of Thermus tengchongensis. Lineage (NCBI taxonomy): Bacteria > Thermotogati > Deinococcota > Deinococci > Thermales > Thermaceae > Thermus > Thermus tengchongensis. Next base: position 101,962 of record NZ_JAKEDU010000004.1, read on the forward strand.
GCTACGACGCGGAGAGGAGCGAGCGCGGCCACGCCGACCGCTTCTGGGCCCTGGCCCTCGCCCTCCACGCCGCCGAGACCCGTAAGGGCCCCGTGGAGTACAGGTCGGTCCTCCGCCGGGCCTTCGCCGGGTGGAAAGGAGCCTACTGATGCCCATCCTGGACCCCTACGGCCGCCCCATCCCCAAAAGCCCACCGCCTTCCGCGCGCCGCCTCCCCCTGGACTCCCCCTACCGGGTCTACCCCGCCCGGGGGCTCACCCCCGAGCGCCTCGCCCGTGTCCTCCGCCTCGCCGACGAGGGGGACCTCGCCCTCCAGGCCGAGCTCTTTGAGGAGATGGAGGAAAGGGACGCCCTCCTCTTCTCCCTCCTCCAGACCCGCAAGCTCGCCGTCATCGGCCTGGACTGGCGCCTGGAGCCCGCGGAGGAGGGCCGGGATGCCCGCCGGATCCTCCGGGCCGTGGAGGAGGTGTGGTGGGACCTCCCCCTGGAGGGCCTCATGCTGGACCTCCTCTCCGCCATCCCCCAGGGGGTGAGCCTGGTGGCCGTGGCCTGGGAGTGGGACGGCCTCCTCTGGCGGCCCAAGGCCTTCCGCTGGGTGCACCCGGGGAGCCTGGTCTACCGTTCCGAGGAGGACCGCTTCTACCTCGCCTCCCAGGAGCGGCCGGAAGGGGAGGCCCTCCCCTACGGCGGGGCCATAGAGCACCGCTACAGGGCCCGCTCGGGCCTCCCCACCCGGGCCGGGCTCATGCGCAGCGTGGCCTGGCTCTACCTCTTCAAGCACTACGCCCTCAAGGACTGGGTGGTCTTCGCCGAGGTCTACGGCCAGCCCTACCGCATCGGCAAGTACGACCCGGCCGCCGGGGAGGAGGAGAGGCGGCGCCTGGAGGAGGCGGTGCGCGCCCTCGGGGCCGACGCCGCCGGGGTCATCTCCAAAGACACGGAGATTGAGATCCTGGAGGCGGCCAAGGGCCAGGGTCCAGACGTCTACGAGCGCCTCATCCGCCTCTGCAACCGGGAGATGGCCCAGGCCGTCCTGGGCCAGACCCTCACCTCCAGCGAGGGGGACGGGGGGAGCTACGCCCTGGCCAAGGTGCACGAGCGGGTGCGGATAGACCTCCTCCGGGCCGACGCCCGCGCCCTGGCCAAGACCCTCCGGGAGGGCCTCCTCAAGCCCTTCGTGGCCTTCAACTTCGGCCCCGAGCTCCTGGACCTCGCCCCCTTCGTGGTGCCCGAGGTGGAGGAGGAGAAGGATCTGGAGAGCCGGGCCCGGGTGCTCCAGACCCTCCTGGGCATGGGCCTCTCCATCCCCGAGGCCTGGCTCCGGGAGGAGTTCGGCGTCCCCGCCCCCGACCCCCAGGGCCCCGTCCTCACCCCCCTCCTCGCCCCCCAGGAGAGAAAAGAGCGGGGCCTGGTGGCGGGCCAGGCCTTCGTGGACGGCCTGGGGGATAGGCTCCTGGAAAAGGCCCCCATGCCCGGGCTTTCCGCCCTCCTCCAAGCCATCGGGGAGGCCGAGGGGTACGAGGACCTGAGGCGGCGCCTCCTCGCTCTCTTCCCCGGGATCTCCTTCGCCGAGCTCGCCCAGCTCCTGGAGGCCGCCCTCACCCTCTCCGAGCTCGCGGGGAGATGGGCCCAGCGGCAGGACAGTGGCCTGGACGGTTGAGCCCGACCCCCTGCGGCCCGAGGAGGCCCTCCGCTGGTTCCGGGCCCGCCTTCCCCTCCCCGATCCCGAGTTCCGCGCCCTGGGGGAGGAGGCGAGGCGCCGGGCCTTCTTCGTGGCGGGCCTCGCCGCGCTGGACATGGTGCAGGAGACGATGGACGCCCTCGCCCGGGCCCTGGAAGAGGGGAGGCCCTTTGAGGACTTCCAAAGGGAGCTTTCCGACCGGGTCAAGAACGCCTGGGGCGAGGGGAGCCGCCACCGCCTGGAGACCGTCTTCCGCACCAACCTCCAGCTAGCCTACGGGGCGGGGCGGTGGAAGGAGGCGGTCTCCGTCCGGGAGCTCAGGCCCTACTGGGGCCTCTCCGTGGTCCTGGACGGGCGCACCTCCCGGATCTGCAGGCCCCTCGCGGGGATCGTCCTCCCCGCCGACCACCCCTTCTGGCGCACCCACGTCCCGCCCCTCCACCACAACTGCCGCACGGCCCTGGTCACCTACACCCGGGAGGAGGGGGAGAGGCGGGCCTGGAAGGAGCCCCCTCCCCACGAGCCCCAGGAGGGCTTCGGCCGCCCCCCCACGGAGGAGGAGTGGAGCCCCGACCCCCGGGGCTACCACCCTGAGCTCTGGCGGGCCTTCCTGCGGGCCCTCGCCGCCCTCCCCGAGGCCCGGGCCCACCTCAGGGGCCTGGCGGAGAGCCGGGGCCAGGGGAGGCCCGCCCCTCGGGACTGGCTCTTCGCCGCCGGGGAGATGGTGCGGGCCCCCTTCAACCGCCGGGGGCGCTCCGTTCCCGAGGAGCTGAGGCCCCTTCTCGGCCGGGAGCGGGCCACCAGCCTGGAGCTCCACGTGGCCCAGCGGGTCATGGACGGGCACCTGGCCCCGGGCACCCCTCCCGAGGTCTACGAGGGCCTGTGCCGCGAGGCCCCGGCCCACCCCGAGGCCGCCCTCTTCGCCTACGCCCGGGACCAGGGCCCGGTGCTGGCCGCCCTGGCCCCCGCCTCCTTCATCCCTGAGGAGGCCCGGGGGCCCAGGCTCAAGGCCCTCTGGTTCGTGGTATACTCCTTCCACAGCGGGACGCTGGCCACCGGCTACAGCGTGCGGGACCTGAGCGAGCTGGACGTCCCTTGGGACAAGGTGGTATGGCTCAAAAGACCTCCCTGGCTTACGCCCCCCTCGCCCTAGCCCGGGCCTACGTGGCCTGGGTGAGGGAGCTCCTGGACCGGGGGGAGGAGGCCGACCCGGACGAGCTCCTGGACGCTGTGGAGGAGTGGACCCCCTTCCGGGGGTACCTGAGGGACGCCGCGCGGGAGGACCGGGAGGCCGCCCTCGCCCTGGCCCGGGAGGTCTTCGCTGAAGGGCCCAGGCTTCGGGCCCACGGCTTCCCCCTTCCCGAGACCTGGGAGGCCTTCCTCGCCCGGGTGGGACTGGAGCCCTGAGGGCGGCAGGCCCAGGGGGGCCGGGGAGAACCCCCGGCCCCCCTTCTTCCGCCCCGCCATCCCACCCCCCGATTTGAAAGCGCTTACACGGCCCTGTAACCCCCCTGGAAGGCCCGGGAAGGGGGTGGCCTGGCCTTCCCCTTAGCCCCGGCCTCCCCCCGCCTTTTTGGGCCTTTCAGGCCGGGTTTCCTCCCTCCTGTGCACAGCGTCTTTCCCTCTCCGGGAGGGCGCTCAGGCGGGTTTCTGTCCTGGAGCGTGAGCGATTTCCTCAATGCTTTTGCCTGTGGTAGAATAGGGGTGCCCCGGGACGGGGGCGCGGTCGCGCTCAGGGGCCAACCCCCCTGGGTGAGGAAAGTCCGGGCACCATAGGGCGGGGTGCCAGGTAACGCCTGGGCGGGGTAACCCGACGGAAAGTGCCACAGAGAAAAGACCGCCAGCGGCCGGGCCTAACGGTCCGGTGCGGGCAAGGGTGAAACGGTGGGGTAAGAGCCCACCGCCTGGCCTGGCAACAGGCTGGGGCACGGCAAACCCCACCCGGTGCAAGGCCCAGTAGGCAGGAAGGGCTTGCCCGGCCCGCCAGAACCTGCGGGATGGGCCGCTTGAGGCCACGGGCGACCGTGGTCCCAGAGAGATGACCGCGGAAAACAGAACCCGGCTTACGCCCCGTCCCGGGGTCCCCATGAGGGGGCCTGGGCTTTCCAAGGCGAGCTATGACACGGGAACGAGTTTTGATGATTGTAAAGACCTATCCTAGTCCAAGTAAGAAGTATGGGGAGCTAACGTGTACGGCAGGTATACGTCTCCGCGATAACGAGTGGATCCGGATCTACCCATACCCCTTTCGCTTGTTGGATAACGACTACCGCTTCAAAAAGTACGATATCTTGGAGCTCCCTCTGGAAAAGTCATGGGGGGATCCGCGCCCGGATAGCTATCGGCTCGTGGACCCCACTCAAGTCGGGTGCGTGGGGCACTTGGAGGCGGATAAGTACTGGGAGGCCCGGATGCAGTATATACGCCCGACGGTTATTCCCAGCGTTGAACAGTTTGAGGCCCAGATGGTGCGGAGGGTTCCGGTGGGGTCAGCAGGAGTTGGCTTGTTTGGGGATGATTTTTCGGGCCCCCAAAGGGGTAGGGTGCAGTGGGGGAAAACAATAGGAGTCGTGGCTGTGGTTCAGGGTTCGGCCAGAGTGGAAGTGAAGTATGTGGGCGAGGACTGGCCGGAGGAGGACAGAGCCAAACTAGCGTCCCCAGGAGTTTGGGAGGAGGGGCTTTTTGAAGGGGAGTCAGGGGCATCCCTACGGAAGCCCAAAGTGCCACTTCGTTTTTGCCCTTACAAGTTTTATCTAAACTTCACCGATATAAAGGGCGTTTCGCGCAAGAAGGTGATCACCGATTGGGAAATAATACGTCTTTACTTCAGGGAAGAGAAGAGACTTGGTAGCCGAGAGAAGGCTGTTGAGAGCGTCAAGTCCAAAGTAGAGAAAGAGATCTTCGGCCTGGATAGGGAAACCTACATCGTTGTGGGAAGCATCCACCACCACTATGCCAAACCTCAGCTCTATGCGGTTATAGGGTTTATCTGGCCGAAGAAGAAGCCGGAACTGCCCCTTTTCTCAGGTCTGTGACCCCTTGAGCCCAACCGGTTTCTACTAGGGCTCTGCCCACCAGGGAGCGGTGGCATTGGCTGGGGTCTTCCTCAAAACAAAGAAGGCACACCCGGTATTCCCTAAGCAGGAGTCCAAGCTCCTCTAGGGCTCCTACCCGTTGGGCGAGAAGCTGAAGGTAGCTTCTCTGGTAGGTCTGCCAATCCCCGCTTTTTTGGAGGCAAAGGCGCAGTGGTTTAGGGGCCCCCAGCTCGCGGAAATGCCTGTAGAAGATGCCTTCCTTAGCCAGGGCTTCTTTCAGGGGGGTTTTAGAGAACCCCCTTTTCCGGCTAAGGGGGAGATCCCTGACATCGGCCACCAAGTTCACCCCATTGGATTTGAGTATGTCCAAAAAAGTGTTTAAGCTTAACCCCTCGTAGCCGATGGTCAGGACATCTGACATATTCAGACAATATCTGGGGGCCGAAGGCTTGTAAAGCACGACCGCTAGTGCCTCCTGGGCAATTTGCCCCTATATTTTGGGGCGGGCCGTCAAGCTAATACTCGCACCAGTGCGGCCACTTCTCTCCCGGCGCGCCGTGGCGGGTGAAGACCAGCATCAGGTCTCCCACGTCCCCCACGTGGTAGCCCACCAGGTCCACGGTCACGGGGCCGAAGTTGCGGTTGAACTGGCCCACCCCGTTTTCCTGGATGCGCTGCACGCGATCGCCAAACCAGTTGACTAGGTTCTGGCTGGTCTCCTGGGAGAGTCCGAGGCACACCCCTTCTATGAAGCCCACCAGATAGCCGAAGCCATAGAGGGCCCGGGAGAAGGAAGGGCTTCCCTCAAAGCGCACGCTCAGCACGTTCAGATAGCGCTTGCCTTTGGGGGCGGCGAAGAAGAGCACGTACTGAAAGACCTCGTCGTCCTCGCTTTTGGCCCACACCAGGTACTTCCTCTCCGCCGAGCGCTCCGGGGGCGGTGGAGGAAGCTTTTCCTCCTGGACCCGCACGATCGGCTCCCTCTTTTTGAGACTAGCGATTAGGTCGGCGATCTTTACGGACCTCGCCTGCGCGCTCCCTGCCAGAAGCAGAGCCACCAGGACCAGGCTCCACGTTGCTTTCATGGGGCCATTTTATAAGGAAATCGCCCGCCGCACGGGAGTGCCCAGCAGCACCTTGCACGGGATGGCCCACCGCCTCGGCGTGGCCCACCTCCGCTCTGCCAAGCGCCTTCCGCCTGTTCAGCCCACTCCCGACCTCGCCCGCCTCCTGGCCCAGCAGGCCCAGCTTCTCCTGGAAGCGGCCCGCCTTCTTGCCACCCCCCCACCCTCCGGGGTAAGATAGGGCTAAGGTGGGAAACGTGCCCCCGGGGAAGCCCGGGGGCAAAGCTTTTGGGAGGGCGTATGGTGCGGTACAAGGTCGAGCTAAGCCACGGCGAGGTGGAGTTCACCGCCGAGACGTTGGAAGCCCTCGCCGCCGAGATTCGGGAGTTCCGGCGGGCCCTGTTGCGGGCCGAGGCCGAGGGCTCCGACCGCCTCGCCTGGGCGGAGCACGTCAAAGCGCCGGAGGAAGGGGCTCGTCCCTCCCGGTAAAGCCCGTATGCGTGTTCTCTGGCCCCTCCCGCCCTCTCCAGACAAAAACCGCGTGGACGCGGGGTTTTTGGACCCCCGCTACCCCGAGTGGCGGAAGGCCCAGGGCCTCGCCCCTCACCAGCACCCCGGGGTGGACCTCAACCTCTCCGGCACCTCTGGGGACGCCGACCTGGGCTACCCGGTGGTGGCCGTGGCTGAGGGGCGGGTGGTCCACAGCGCCTTCCACCGGGTTTGGGGCCACGTGGTCCTGCTGGAGCACGACCTCCCCGGCCTCGGGCGCTTCTGGACCCAGTACGCCCACCTCCTCTTCCGGGTGGCCCGGGAGGGGGACTACCTCTTCGCGGGCGAGCCCGTGGGGGCCATCGGCAAGGGGGACCCGGCCAGGCCGTACCTCGCCCACCTCCACTTTGAGGTGCGGCGGGCCCCCCTGGAGGCCGACTTCTGGCCCGGGAGCAACGTGGACCTCATCCGGGAGAAGTACCTGGACCCCGAGGCCTTCCTAAAGGCCCACTACGCCCCCGCCCGCCGCTTCTACCGGGTGCGGGGGGTCTTCTGGACCCCGGCCCGGCAGGAGGTGGAGGGCGTGGTCGTGAACCTGGAGGAGCCCGACCGGGCTCAGGTGGCGGTGAGGAAGCTGTGAACGCCCTCTTCCGCCTCCAGGTGATGCTGGACCTCGTGGACCGCATGACCGGTCCCCTGGGCCGGGTGGGGGAGGGCCTGCGTAAGGTGGAGGAGCTTTCCCGCCGGGCGGACCTCGCCCTGCAACGCTTGGGGGCGGGCCTTTCCGTGGCCGGGGCCGGGGCGGCCCTCGCCGCGCCCCTGGTCCTCGCCACCCGGGCGGCGATGGACTTTGAGGACGCCTTCGCCGACGTGCGCAAGGTGGTGGACGCCCCCGCCCCCGCCCTCATGGCCCTCCAGCGGGAGCTTTTGGGCCTCACCCGGGTCATCCCCATGACCGCCAGGGAGCTCACGGAGATCGCCGCCGCCGCGGGCCAGGCGGGCATCCCCATGCAGGAGCTGGTCCGCTTTACCCAGGACGCGGCCCGGGTGGGGGTGGCCTTTGGCATCTCCGCCGGGCAGGCGGGGGACGCCCTGGCCAAGCTCCGCAACGTCCTGGAGCTCAGCCAGGAGGGGGTCATGCGCTTGGCGGACGCCGTGAACCACCTCTCCAACAACATGGCGGCCACCGCCCCGGAGATCCTGGAGGTCCTCCGCCGGGTAGGGGGGACGGGGAAGCTCCTGGGCCTCACCGGGCAGCAGGTGGCGGCCTTCTCCGCGAGCCTCCTCGCCCTCGGCACCGCCCCCGAGGTGGCCGCCACCGGCCTCAACGCCCTCTTCCAGCGCCTGGCCACCGCCCCGGCCCAGCCCAAGGCCTTTCAGGCGGCCCTGGCCCGCCTGGGGCTCACGGCCACGGGCCTCCAGCAGGCCCTGAGGCGGGACGCCGCCGGGGCCATCATGGACTTCCTACGCCGCCTCAGGGCGGTGCCCGACCAGCTCACCGTGCTTTCCGACCTCTTCGGTATGGAGTACGCCGACGACATCGCCAAGCTGGTGGGCTCCTTGGGCACCCTGGAGCGGGCCTTCGGCCTGGTGGCCAACCCGGCGGCCTACACGGGTAGCGTCCTCCAGGAGTTCCAAAACCGGAGCGCCACCCTGCGGAATGCCCTCATCCTGCTCAGAAACGCCCTAGACCGTATCTGGATCACCCTGGGCTCCAGCCTCCTGCCCATCGTGACTCCCGTGGTGCAGCGCCTTACCGATCTCCTCAACCGGGCCTCGGACCTCCTGGAGCGCTTCCCCACCCTTCGGGCGGCCGTGGTGGGGGTGAGTGCGGCCCTAGGAGGGCTCCTGGTGGTGGGGGGGTTGGCTGTAACCCTTTTGGGGGCCATCGGCTTCGCCAGCGCCAACGCCCGCCTCGGCCTCCTGGCCCTCCGGGGCGGTCTGGAGAGCGCCGGGCGCCAGATCCGGCTCTTCAGCCTGGGCCTCTCCCTCCTCCGGTTCCAGCTGGCCGCGTTGGGGGGGCCTGCGGGCCTGGCCCGGGGCGCCCTGCTGGCCCTCCAGCGGGCCTCCTTCCTGGCGGGGCGGGGGGTGCTCTTCCTGGGGCGGGCCCTCCTCCTCAACCCCCTGGGCCTCTTCGCCACCCTCCTGGCGGGAGTGGGCTACGCCCTGGTCCAGGCCTGGCGGCACTCCGAGGCCTTCCGCCGGGGCATCCAGGACACCTTCGCCGGCCTCCGGGCCGCCTTCGCCCCCGCCCTGGCCGAGATGAGGGCCGTGGCGCAGGCGGTGGCGGGCCTTTTCCGCCCCCTGGGGGATGCCGTCCAGGCTTCCCTCGGGGTCATCCCCGAGGCCCTGGACCGGGTGCTCTACGGGGTCTTCTACGGCCTCGGCTTCCTCTTCGGGCTGATCCAGGGGCTGGCCCTCCGCCTGGCCCCGGTCCTGGGGGAGGGGCTGATGGGCCTGGTGGGTCTCCTGCGGGGCTTCGTGGACCTGGTGGTGGGCCTCTTCACCCTGGACCTGGACCGGGCCCGGCAGGGGGCCCTGCGGGTGTGGGACGGCCTGCGGGCGGTCCTCTCCGTCCCCATCCGGGTGGGGGGCATCCTGGTGGACACCGCCCTGAACGCCCTGGCCCTCCTGTGGGAGGCGGCCAGCGCCCGCTTCCCCGCCCTGGCCCAGCTGGGGGAGGGGCTGGGAAGGGCCTGGCAGGGCCTGGTAACGGCGGCCCAGACCGTCTTCAACCTCCTTAGGACCACGGTCGTTTCCGGCATCAACGCCCTAAAGGCCCTCTTCCAAGGGGACTTCCGACTGGCCCTGGCCTTTGCGGAACAGGGGTGGCAGGCCCTCCGCACCCTGCTCTCCCTCCCCCTCCGCCTCGGGGCTGTGGTGTGGGACGCCCTAAAGGGGGCCTTGGGCCAGGCCCTGGCCTTCGTGCGGGGGCTGGCGGGCCAGTTCCTGGAGGCGGGCAGGGCCATCGTGCAGGGGCTCACCCAGGGCATCCTGAGCCTGGCGATGGCCCCCGTCAACGCCGTGAAGGAGCTGGGGGGTAAGGCCATCACCGCCCTCCGGAACCTCCTGGGCATCCGCTCCCCCAGCCGGGTCTTCGCCGAGATTGGGGCCATGACCGCCTTGGGGATGGCGGTGGGTCTGGAGGGCGCGGCCCCCGCGGTGGCCCGGGCGGTGCAGGCCCTGGTACCCCCTGTTCCCCAGCTGGAGCTTCCCGTGCTGCGGCCTGCGGTGGAGATGCCGGAGCTTCCCCCGGTGCGTCCTGCGGTGGAGATACCTCGTTTGCCGCGGCTGGAGATGCCGGAGGTGGCAGGTCCCCGGTTGCCGGAGCTTCCCGTGCTGCGGCCTGCGGTGGAGATGCCGGAGCTTCCCACCCTGGAGGCTCTCGTACCTCCCTCCCCTGCGGCCGCCGCCCGCGGTCAGGCCCCGGATAGAGGGGAAGGGCGCAAGGGCGAGGGCCGGGTGGTGCAGGTGGTGCGCATTGAGCGCCTGGAACTCCCCTCCGTGCGGGACGCCGACGAGTTCCTCCAGGCCCTCAAGCGCCTCATGGTGCCCTACTTGGAGGAGGCCTGATGCCCTACCTGCGCTTCGCCACAGGGGACCGCCTCCGCCTGGACGGGGAGGAAATGCCCGGGGTGGTGGTGAGCGTGGAGGTGGAGGGGGAGAACAGCGTGGAAAGCCTCCCCCGGGAGGGGAAGGCGGGGGATGTGCACGTCCTCCGGGGGTACCGGGACTTTCGGGTGCGCCTCACCCTGCGGCTGGCGGGACCCGACCCCTTGGCCGAAGCCCGCAGGCTCCAGGCCAAGTTCGCCAAGAGCAAGACCGAGCCCCTGCGGGTGGTCCACCCCCACCTGGCGGCCCGTGGGGTGGAGAAGGCCCTCTTCGCCCGCCTGGTCACCCGGGAGGAGGGGGGAGAGGAAGGGCTTTACGCCGTGCTGGAGCTGACCCAGACCGAGCCCCGTGAGGCCCTCAAGGAGGCCAACGCCGCCGAGGAGGCCCGCCTGCAGGGGGCGATCCAAGGCCCCGTGGCCGGGCCTCCCAAGGAGGGTGCCCAGGCCAAGCGCAACCCGCCCCAAGAGCCCAAGCCCCCGAGGTACGTGGAGGCCTTCGTCCAGGGCCAGCAGGCCGCCCTGGGCCTGGTGGGAGGTGGCCGGTGACGCTGGTGCACCTGCCCAAGCCCAAGACGCCCTACGGCGAGCCCACCCGGGTGGAGCTCTGGGAAGGCCTGCACGCCCCCTGGCGCTCCCTCCTCCTGGGCGGGGTGGACGCCCCCGTGGGGGGGAGCGTGCGCCTGGAGCTGGAAGGGCCCCTGTTCCAGGGGGAGGTGCGGGGGCGCACGGGACCCCTGGAGCGGGTCTGCTGGGGCCTGCCCGAGTGGCGCAGGCCCGTGCGGCCCCAGGCCTTCCAGGACGCCTTCGCCCAGGACGTGATCGGCTACCTGGCGGGGGAGGTGGGGGGGAGGTACCTGGAGCGCCTGCCCCGGCACCGGAAGCGCCACTACACCCTACCTGCGGTGCCCGCCTACAAGGGGGTGGAGATGGTCCTGGCCGCCTGGGGCTATGAGGCCGTGATGCACGAGCTGGATGGCGGCCTCCTCTACATCGGCCCCCGGGAGGCCAGCCCCCACGCCAGCGTCCTCCACCGGCTGGACGAGGAGGTGGCTGAGGTGCGTCCCCTGGGGAGGGCGGTTTACCTGAAGACCGCCCCCCTGCCCGCCCTCCGGCTCCTGCACCGGGTGCGCTACCCCCGGCGGGAGGGAGCCTGGGCGGACGGCAGGCTCCTGGGGGCCCCCGAAGGGGAGGGGCAGGTGGTGGAGCACCGCCTGGTCCTCACCCCCCAGGAGGCCTACCACGAGGTGGTGGTGGCATGAGAGCAGAAGCCCTGCTGCACGCCCTCCGCAGGCTGGTGGAAGCCCTCTGGCCCGAGCTCGGCCACCGCACCCACCTGCCCCACAAGGCCAGGGTCCTCAGGGTGCGCTCCCAGGCGGGGGTGGCAGGTCCCCCGGGGGAGGTGCGCTACAGCGTGGACGTGGAACCCCTCACCCCGGACGGGCGGCCTGACCCCACCCGTCCTCCGGAGATCCGGGACGTACCCCTGGACGTGCCCTGGATGGGGCGGGAGGGCCGGGGAGTCTACGCCCTGCCCGAGCCCGGGACCCTGGTCCGCATCGCCTACTACGAGGGCAACCCCGCCTACCCCTACGTGGACGGGGTCCTCTCCGAAGGGCGGGCGGTGGCCCAGGTGGCCCCCGGGGAGTACCTCATCCGCAAGGACGGAGACACCTGGGTGCGCCTGAAGCCGGATGGGGAGATCGAGGCCCAGGCGGCCCCCGGGGTGCTCCTGCGCCTCAAGCCTGACGGCACCGTGGAGCTTCGGGGCACCGCCGTGGTGCAGGTGGACGCCCCCCGCATTGAGCTGGCCGGGGGCGGGCCTCCCGTGGCCCGGGTGGGGGACCCGGTGCAGGTGGGGGCCGCCGTGGGCCAGATCATAGGGGGCTCCTCCAAGGTCTTCGCGGGGTGAGCCGTGTACCGGGACTGGCGCTGGCAGGACGGCGACTTCGCCTTCACCCCCAGGGGGGATGCGGCCCTGGCCGAGGGGATGGAAGTGGTGCGCCAGGACCTTCTGGCCCGCCTGGTCTCCCCGCGGGGGAGCCACTGGGCCTTCCCCGCGGAGGGGAGCCGGGTGCCCGAGTTCGTGGCCGCTCCCGCGGACGAGCTCACCCTCACCGAGCTCCAGCAGGAGGCCGAGCTCACCTGCCTGGAGGACGCCCGGGTGCGGGAGGCGGCTTCGGAGTGGGCCGAGGATCCCGCGGCCTATGACGGGGCCAGGGCGCTCCGCCTGCGCCTTACCCTGGCCGAGGGCGTTCTGGAGCTCCTGCTGAGGAGGCCGTGATGCCTGACCTGCCCGTACCCACCCTGGAAGAGGCCACGGAGGAGCTCCTCCGGCTTCTCCCCGAGGGCTTCCCCGTGCGGAACCCGGACGCGTACAGCGCCTTCGGCACCTACCTGCGCCTGGCCGCCCAGGTGGGGCTGGACGTGCGGGCCACCCTGCGGGCCCTCCTGCCCCAGCTCTTCGTGACCACGGCCACGGGGGCCTGGCTGGACGAGCACGCCCGGGGCCTGGGCCTGGAGCGCAAGGAGGCCAGGGCCGCCCGCCTGCGGGTGCGGGTGGAGGCCTCTGCCCCCGGCGCCTTCCCCCCGGGGGCCCTCTTCGGGGTGGGGGAGCTCCGCTACCGGGCGGAGGGGGCCTTCGCCCCGGGGGCCGAGGTGGAGGTTCTCGCCGAGGCCGTGGGCTCCCGCTACAACCTGCCTGCGGGCACCCGCCTCCAGCCCGTGACCGTGGTGCCGGGGGTGGAGGCCCTCGAGGTGCTGGAGGTGGTGGAGCCCGGCCTGGACCGCGAAACCGATGAGGAGCTACGGGCCCGGTGCATCCTCTCCTGGCCCGCCTTGGGGCGGGGGAGCACCTACCACGCCTACATGAGCTGGGCCCTCGAGGACCCGGAGGTGCGCAAGGTGGTGGTCATCGACGATCACCCCCGGGGCCAGGGCACCGTGGACGTGGTGGTGGCCCCGGCCCAGGGCCTGCCGTCCCCGGGGCTCCTCGCCCGGGTGCAGGCCCTGGTGGACGAGCGCCGCCCCCTCACGGTGAACGCCCTGGTGCGTGCCCCCACCCCCATCCCCCTGCACCTCCACCTCCGCCTGCACCTTGAGCCCGGCGCCCCGCCCTTAGGGGTGTGGGAAGACCGGGCCCGGCTCTTCGTCCACAGCCTGGGCATCGGGGAGGCCTTCTGGCCCTCCCGGCTCATGGACCACCTGCACGACTTCGGCGGCCTGGTGGCGGTGGAGGTCCTGAGCCCCGCGGGCCCCGTGCCCGTGGCCCGCGACGCCCTGCTGGTGCCCGGGAACATCCTCGTGGAGGCCGCATGAACCCCATGCAGGAAGCCGCCTACCGCCACCTCCTCTCCCTCCTGCCCCCGGGGCGCTACCCCCGGGAGGGCGGGGCGGCGGACGGGATGGTGCGCATGCTGGGGGGCTTGGAGGGGAGGCTCCTGGAGGAGCTCTTCCGCCTCGTGGCCGAGGCCTTCCCCCAGAGCGCCTCGGAGGAGGGGCTTGGGGAGCACGCCCGCGCCCGCGCCATCCGCCGCCTGCCCCCTGATGAGCCCCTCGAGTCCTGGCGTGCCCGGGTCATCGGGGCGATGGATTGGTGGCGCTGGGCAGGCACCCGCCCGGGCATGGAGCGGGAGCTGGCCCGGCTGGGCGTCCGCGCCCAGGTAATCGAGGGGCCGTTCGAGAACTTCTTTGACGGCACCTGGCACTTTGGGGACTACGAGGGCGCCTTCACAGGCCCCGCGTGGGCCGAGTTCCTCCTCCGCATTTGGCCCCAGGGGCCCTTCCAGGCGCGGGAGCGGGCCTATCTGCGGGCAGTGGTGGCGGAGCTCAAGCCTGCCCACGCCGTTTTGCGGGGGGTGGAGCTTCGGGCCGAGGACATTCGCCACATCCGGCTCCAGCACGAGGCGCGCACCTGGCCCCAAGACTACGGCGCCTTCGGCCACTTCGTGTTCGGGGAGGTCCAGCGGGTGTCCCTGCTGGGGGGGATGAGCCTCGAGGCCTGGGCGGAGGGGCGGAACCTCCGCTCCCCAGCCTTCGACGGCTGGTCCTTCGGGGAGGTGGGATTTTGACCGCACCGGTACCTAGGCGCACATGGGGCCCCATCCCCGCCCGCCCCGTCTGGTGGGGGGAGGGCAGGGGAGAGGGGCGGGCGGTGCTGGGCGTCCTGCCCGGGCAGCGCAGGCTGTACGCCCCGCCTCTGGACGGCTGGCCCTTTGAGGGCGGGGAGCGGGATGTGGCGTGGGCGCGCCTGCACCTGGAGGGCGATGGACAGGAGCGGTGGCGGGGCTACGCGCCGCCCTTTGGGGAGGTGGATATCTAGATGTTTACCAGCTACACACGGGAGCAGCTCCTGCGCAGGCTCATGGAGATGGTGGTGGAGGCGGGTTGGGGCACTTCCGGGGCCCCAAGCGCCTCTGCCCTGACCAATCCGGTCTACACCACCCTCATCTCCAAGCGCCTGGAGGGAGGCAAGGCCATCTTTGAGTACGCCCTGGCCTGGGAGGGGCACGGGACCCGGACTTTGAGAGAGATCGGCCTCTTTGGGCGCGACCAGAATGGCAACCGGGTCATGCTCTACCGCCGCACCCGGGATCCGGTGGACCTCGAGGTGGGCCTGACCCTCGTTGATCGGCTGGAAGTGAGCGTGGAGAGCGTGTAGGAGGATAGCATGCCTGCGATAGAAGACATCCTGGAGTTTTTGGCGTCTCAGGGGCTTGCCGACGACTGGCAGCCCGCGGAGACCATCGAGTCGGGCGGGGGGACGATACCGAAGACGAGCTCCAAGGGCTTAGTGCGCTCGGCCACCAACGAGATCATTGAGGTAGGCCCCTTCGCGCGCATCATGGCCCAGTACGCCCTACGGGACCGCGCCGCCCTCCGCGCCGCCGCCACCCTGGGCGCCGCCGCCCTGGACCTGGCGGCGGGCACGTGGCGGGGCCTGCAGGACCTGCGGCAACGGGGCATTCAAACCGGGCGGGCCTACATCCCGCGGAAGTACGTGGTTGAGGGGCTGCAGGTGAGTATCGGCACAGGGCGGTCCCTTTCCATCGCCGCCGGGAGCGCGGTCCAGGGCGGCATGCGCAGGCGGTATGAGGCCCGCCCCAACGCCATCGCCGTGCCCACCAACCCCGGTACCTCGGCCAAGACGTACACCCTCTACCTCACCAACGAAGGCGATCCTTACCTGGTGGAAGGCACCTCGGCCCCGGAGGGGGGCCTGCCCCTGGCCCGGGTGACGGTGCCCGCCGGGGACACGGGGGCGACCTTCGCGGGCACCATCACGGACGTGCGGGTGGTGGCCACCCCGTCCACCTGGTTCCCGCCCGTCCTGCCCGCGTTCACCGTGGCCCTGCCCTACCCCATGCCCTCCACGGATTACGAGGTTTTCCTCCACGTGGAGAGCGCCTCGGACCTGGGGCGGGTGCACCTGGTGGTCACGAGTAAGACCAAAAACGCCTTCACCCTTGAAAACCGCGGCACCGCCGACGACATCGTGGTGCGCTGGATGGCGGTGGAGACCAACTGGAGGTGAGCATGGTGGTGGAACGGGTGTGCGGCGGGAGGTGCTGGGAGGTGGCCCTGGAGGGGAGCCTCCTGCGCATCGGGGGGTTGGAGCTGGACCTCGAGGCCCTCTCGGGGCCCGAGTCCTGCAGGGTGGCGGTCTACGCGGGGGCGGACGGCGCCCCGACCCTCGAGGCCACCGACTGGCTGGGGGCGGAGGTGCTCCTGCCCGGGCGGCCCCTCGAGGCCGTCCCCGCGGGGGAGCAGGTGTACGAGGACGAGGAGGGGCAGGAGGTGCGGACGCCCGCCTACGAATACCGCATGGCCCCCCTCAACCTTGAGCTGGTGCAGGTGCGGCTTTTCGGACTCCCCCTTCAGGGGGAACAAGGAGGTGAAGGATGATTTTCTCGGTGAAGGACTCCCTTAGGCAAGCAGTAGAAGCGGCCAGTGGTGGGCTTTGCACGGTGATGTACACGAAGAAGGGGCAGCCCGTCTTCTTGCGGCGCATCCCCCGCTTCAACTTGGAGGACATTGACCCGTCGTTGGGCACCGGCCCCCACCCGGCGTTCGTGGTTGACGGGGAGACCAAATCGGAAATCTGGGTTGGGATGTACCCCGGGGTTATCTCCCAGGGGGAGCTGGTGAGCGTGCCGGGTGTAGCACCCACGCCCACCACCTTCGCGAACGCCGCAGCCGCCGCCCAGGCCGCGGGGCCGGGCTGGCACCTCATGACCAACGCCGAGTTTGCCGCCATCATGCTCCTGCACTGGAAGCAAAACGGCGGACAGGATGTGCTGCGCGGAAACACCCAGTGGGGCCGCTCGCACGAGGCACCGTGGGAAACGGCGGTGCGCATTGACGGGCGGGCTCCGGGGGAGGCCGTGGGTGACCACCTACACCTGACTGGATCCGGCCCCCTCACGTGGCGCCACGATGGCACAGCATGGGGCGTAGCGGATCTCGTTAGCCCCATGCAATGGGTTGGTGGCCTCCGCCTGGCTAATGGCGAGATACAGGTTTCGTTTTCGTTGACGGGGGAAACATGGCACGCCATCCTGCCGGACGGATCCCTCGTTGCGCCTGGCACCACGGGGACGCTGAAGCTCGACGTGCCCCTAAACGCCAACTACAGCGAGGACGGGGTTGCCCAAAACCTAGGGACCCCCATCCTGCGCACCAGCCGAAAGTCCCCTCCAGCAGGATGGGACGACTCTGCTCCCGATGAGGACTTTGCGCAAAGTTCTTTTGCTAACGTGGCCGTAGATACCGGGGTTAGCGTTCCGAGCATACTCCGCAGTTTGCTGATTCTGCCCCCAACCGGCTTCAAAGGCATACTGACTGTACGCCCCTACGGCACGCGTTTGGCTACGAGGGGCTCATGGGGGTCTTCGGTGAATGCAGGTGCAGCAACACTGGATTTGAGCCGCACGGGTAACGCATCCCGAACAGCCCGCCCCGTCTTCGTCCTCTAGCGCCTGATGAGCCCCCGCAGCCGCTCCCACAGGGGGTGGGCGGGGGCTACATTATCTGGCTCAACCCTGCGTTGCATAGACACTCAATTTGTGAACCGCAAACATGACTGCACTCAGTCAAATTGACCTGTAAAGTGACGCAAATTGACCTCAAAGCGTGACGCGTGACAGTTATGGCGGGCCGGGCAAGCCCTTCCCCTCTATTGGGCCTTGCACCGGGTGGGGTTTGCCGTGCCGCCCCTGTTTCCAGGAAGCGCGGTGGGCTCTTACCCCACCGTTTCACCCTTGCCCGCACCAGGCCTTGCCTGGCCGCTGGCGGTCTTTTCTCTGTGGCACTTTCCGTCGGGTTACCCCGCCCAGCCGTTAGCTGGCACCCTGCCCTATGGTGCCCGGACTTTCCTCACCCGGGAGGTTCGGCTCCCGGGCGCGACCGCCCCCCTGTCCTGGGGCATCCTTTATTCTAGTCCAGTTAGGGAGTAAAGTGAAGGCGTGAGGCTTCCCTGGTACCTGCCCCTTCTCCTCCTCTTTCTCGCCCTGGTGGGGCTTGGGGTTTTGGGGATTCTCTGGTTCCTGGCGGTCTTAGGTGTGGGGGTGGGGGTGTTCTGGATGGCCTGGGAGCGGCTACGCCGGCGCCTCTTCGGACCCAGGTGGCGTCGCCTGCCCCCGCCTTGAGGTTGCGGAATGCCCCGGGGTCCTGGTAGAGTAGGAGATGGTTTTGCGCACGGCCAAGACCGTGCGAAAGGAGGCGAAACGTGAAGGAAGGCATCCACCCCAAGCTGGTTCCCGCCCGCATCATCTGCGGTTGCGGCAACGTCATCCACACCTATTCCACCCGCCCGGAGATCCACGTGGAAGTTTGCAGCAACTGCCACCCCTTCTACACGGGGCAGCAGCGCTTTGTGGACACGGAAGGCCGCGTGGAGCGCTTCCAGCGCCGCTACGGGGATTCCTACCGCAAGGGACGGTAAGGGCAGGTTTGTGGTCTACGGCGAGGCCTTTAAGGCCTCGCCGCTTCCGTGGTTGAGGTCAGGAACAGGGTTTCCCGTGGTGGCATCCTTTGGCTTATTCCCAGCACTTCTATGAGGAGTAGGGCAGGCCCACCTACTTTTATCGTCCCCCCTTCCCCCCCTTCCCTAAGATCGCTCCTTCCGCTGGCTACCCTTCATAAGCGTGGGCCAGGGCTCCTTCGTGGGGGTTAAGGGGGGAGTTGGCAAGGAAAGGCCATGGCCTTTCCCTCAAAGCTTTCCTCCGGCATCCTCCGAAGCTGGTCCAAGGCCGCCATTTTAGAGAAAGGATACCCTGTGCCCGGGTAGAATCTGGGCCAGGATGCCCCCGGTACTGCATCGTCAGGGTTGGATTGAGGTGATCACCGGGCCCATGTTCTCGGGCAAGAGCGAGGAACTCATCCGCAGGGTCAGGCGGGCCCTCATCGCCCGGCAACGCGTTTTGGTGTTCAAGCCCAGGCTGGACACCCGCTACCACGAAAGCCAGGTGGTGAGCCACGATGGCCAGAGGGTGGAGGCCATCCCTGTTGGGGAGGCCAGGGAAATCGAGGCGTACCTATCCTCCTTGCCCCAGGTGGTGGCGGTGGACGAGGTCCAGTTTTTGGATGCTGGCCTTCTCCCCTTGGCGGAGGAACTGGCCCGCCAGGGTGTACGGGTGATCCTGGCGGGGCTGGATTTGGACTTCCGGGGTGAGCCCTTCGGCCTCATGCCCGAGCTTTTGGCCCGGGCTGAGTTCGTGGAGAAGCTTACGGCCATCTGCGCCCGGTGCGGGGCCCCTGCTACCCGCACGCAGCGCCTGGTAAATGGAAAGCCCGCCCGCTACACGGATCCCGTGATCCTGGTGGGGGCCCAGGAGCACTACGAGCCCCGTTGCCGAGCCTGCCACCAGGTTCGTTACTGAGAGAGCGGCAGGGGGGCCCCTTTGCGCTTCTTGAACCGTACCTCCAGTACCCCCTGGCGCAGGCTTGCCTGGGCGGTGCCCTCCTCGATGGGGCCGGGTAGGTCCAGGGTGCGTCGGAAGGTGCCCATGGGCCGTTCCTCCAGGAGGTAGACCCCAGGCAGGGGATGGCGGATCCCGGCTAGGGTGACGCGGCTTCCCTCCTCCAGAAGCTCCAAATCCTCGGGGCGTACCCCAGGGAGGTCCACGAGGAGAACGTAGTGATCCTCGTCCTCGAGGAGGTCCACCTTAGGAGTCCAGGCGGCGGGTTCCTCTCCCGTGAGCTGGTAGGCCAGCTCGGCGATGCGCTCCTGTAGCTCTTTCAGCTTGCGCAGGGTCTCCAGGCGGTCTAGGCGCTCCAGCATGCCCTTAGCATAAGGGATGTGGAGGCGATCCCCGTCTTGGCGGGCCCCACGGGGAGCGGGAAGACCTTCCTGGCCTTGAGGCTTGGAGAGGAGCTTCCCCTCGAGGTGGTTTCCGCCGACGCCACCATGGTTTATCGGGGCTTGGACATCGGCACGGACAAGCCCAGCCGAGAGGAAAGGCAAAGGGTTCCTCACCACCTGGTGGACATCCTGGAGCCCTCCGAGGCCCTGGGCGTGGTGCGCTGGGTGGAGCTGGCGGAAGCGGCCATCGCCGATATCCTGGCCCGGGGGAGGGTGCCTTTGGTGGTCGGGGGGACAGGGTACTACATCCGGGCCCTTTCCCAGGGGCTTCCCACCCTGCCCCCGCCCGATCCAGAGGTCCAGGAGGCCCTTTGGCGGGAGCTCGAGGAAAGGGGTCTTGAGGCCTTGGTGGCCGAGCTTTCCCGGGTTAGTCCGGAGGATGCCCTGCGGGTGGATGGAAACCCCAGGCGGCTCGTGCGGGCCTTGGAGGTGCTAAGGCGCACGGGAACGCCCCCTGTCCGCTTTCCCCTTCGCTCACCCCGGTTCGCCTACAAGAAACTGGTTCTCTGGCCCGAGCGCACCTGGCTTTTCCCCAAGCTGGAGGAAAGGGCCAGGCGCCAGTTCGCCCAGGGTCTAGTGGAGGAGGTGAAGCGCCTGTGGGAGCAGTACCCCACCATGCCGACCGCCCTTCAGGCCATCGGCTACAAGGAGGTGGTGGGGTACCTCCAGGGTGCGTACAGCCTGGAGGAAGCCTTGGCCCGGGATATCCGGGCGGTGAAGGCCTACGCCAGAAGGCAGTACACCTGGTTCCGCCACGAACCCGGGGACGTCACCTATTTGCCTAGGGGAGGGGAGGAGGCTTACCCGGGCTTTCGGGACTGGCTTGGTCTCCACTTCGGGCTATAGTAGGGGCATGTTGGCCCACGAGATCCGCGCCAAGGTGGCGCAAGGGGAGGTATCTCCCCTGGAGGTGGCCCAGGTTTACCTGGAGCGGATCCGCTCCTTGGACCCAAGCCTTGGAGCCTTCCTCACGGTAAACGAGGGGGTCCTGGAGGAGGCCCGTTCCCTGGACCCTTCCCTTCCCCTTGCGGGGCTTGTCGTGGCCGTTAAGGACAACATCGTCACCAAGGGAATCCCTACCACGGCGGGAAGCCGGCTTTTACAGGGTTTTGTGCCCCCTTACGAGGCCACGGCGGTGGCCCGGCTCAAGGCCCTTGGCGCCTTGGTCATTGGCAAAACCAACCTGGATGAGTTCGGAATGGGTTCCTCCACCGAGCACTCCGCCTTTTTCCCCAGCCGGAATCCCTTCGACCCCACCCGGGTGCCCGGGGGGTCCAGCGGGGGAAGCGCGGTGGCGGTGGCGGCGGATCTAGCCCCTTTGGCCTTAGGGTCGGATACCGGGGGGAGCGTGCGCCAGCCTGCGGCCTTCTGCGGGATCTATGGCCTTAAGCCCACCTATGGCCGGGTAAGCCGCTACGGCCTCATCGCTTACGCCTCGAGCCTGGACCAGATCGGCCCCATGGCCCGTTCGGTGCGGGATCTCGCCCTGATCATGGACGCCATCTCCGGTCCTGATCCCCTGGACGCCACCAGCCTGGACCTTAGGCCCCGGTTTCAGGAAGCCTTGGCGGAGCCCTTGCCCTCCTTGCGGCTTGGGGTGGTGCGGGAGGCCCTTTCCGGGAATAGCCCTGGGGTGGAGGGGGCTTTGCGGCGGGCCTTGGAGGTTTTCCGGGGGCTTGGCCTTCAGGTGAAGGAGGTGTCCTGGCCTTCCCTCCCCCTGGCCTTGAACGCCTACTACATCCTGGCCCCTGCGGAGGCCAGCTCCAACCTGGCCCGCTACGACGGGACCCTTTACGGGTTCCGGGCGGAGGGGGAGGAGCTTTGGCGGGTGGTGGAGGAGACGCGGGCCCGATTTGGCCTCGAGGTGAAGCGCCGCATCCTGGTGGGCACCTTCGTGCTCTCCAGCGGGTACTACGAGGCCTATTACGGCCGGGCCCAAGCCTTCCGCAAGCGGCTTAAGGCGGAGGCCCAGGCCCTTTTCCAGGAGGTGGACCTTCTTCTCCTCCCTACCACCCCCCATCCCGCCTTTCCCCTGGGAGGCCGGCCCGATCCCCTGGCCATGTACCGGGAGGACCTCTACACCGTGGGGGCGAACCTGGCGGGCCTCCCCGCCTTGTCCTTCCCCGCTGGCTTTGAGGATGGACTTCCCGTGGGTCTACAGCTTTTCGCTCCTTGGGCGAGGGATGAACTTCTCCTGCAGGCGGCCTTGGCTTTTGAGGAGGCTACCGACCGGGCTTTCCTTCGTGCCCCCTTGGGCGAGGCTTTGTAGTGGATGCCTTTTTCCGCCACCGCCTGGCCACCCGCCTGGCCCGAAGGCTTAGGGCCGAGGGCAGGCCCCTGCCCCTTCCCGCCCTGGGGGAAGCCCTAGGGCTAAGGGGTCCGGTGGAACCTGTGGTGCGGCCCCTTTTGGATGGGCGCTTCCGCTTAGGGGAGGAGGTGGAGCTTTGGGAGTGGCACTACCCTTTTCCCCATCCTGGGGAAGCGGTGGTGGTCTTGGACCTGGAGACCACCGGGCTTTCCCCTGGCCTTAACGAGGTGATCGAGGTGGGCTTGGTGCGACTGGAGCAGGGAGAGCGCCAAAGCTTCCAGAGCCTGGTGCGCCCAAGCCGCCCTCCCAGCCCCTTTATCGAGAGGCTTACGGGGATTCGCGCTTGGGAGCTGGAGGAGGCTCCTTCCCTCGAGGAGGTTCTGGAGCAGGCCTACCCCCTCTTGCGGGGGGCCACCTTGGTCATCCAAAACGCCAGCTTTGACCTGGGATTCCTGCGGCCTGCCCTAGAGGGCATGGGCTATTCCTTGGAGAACCCGGTGGTGGACACCCTCCGCCTGGCTAAAAGGGCCATGCCTGGCCTCAGGCGCTACGGCCTGGATGCTCTTTCCCAGGTCCTGGAGCTCCCTCCCAGGGAAGCCCACCGGGCCCTTGGGGATGTGGAGCGCACCCTTGCTGTGGCCTATGAGGTGTATTATATGCTCACTTCAGGGATTCCCCGTCCCTTGGTGGACCTCGGGAGGTGATATGACCGCACGCTATGTGTTAACCAGCGCCTGTATTCAAACGGGAACCATGACCCTAACCGTCTCCCTCCGCCAGCATCTCCTCGGCAAGGAGCGGGTGCGCTTCGTGGACGAGGACGGGGAGGTGTACGAGGTGGAAGTGGACTGGAAACAGGGGGTGGTGCGGGGGCTTCTGCCTTACTATCAAAAGCGTCGCCTGGCCGTGAACGAGACCATCCTCCTCCACTTCCGCGGGGAGGAGGTGGAGCTTAAGGCCACCCCTAGGGGCCTCCCCCGGCTCGGGCAGGCGGAGTCCAGGGAGCCTGCCCAGCCCGAGAGGCGGGAGGCGAGGCCAGCTGCTTCCGGGAAGGACCCCAAGGAGGCAGGGGATCCCAAGCCGGAGAAGCGGCGGGTGCGGGTGACCCCCTATCCTAAGGAGGTGCTTTTCCCCAACGAGCCGCAAAGGGCCTTGGAGCCCCCTGGGGTTACCGAGGACCTGAGGCGGCTCGGCTTCCTCCTAGAAGGCGGCCCCCCTTGGGTGTACAAGGCCCCCTTGGGGCGCCGCCAAGTGCTTCTGGTGCTGCTGCGCCCCGGGGAGGGGGAGCCCGGCCTGCTCAAGTCCTACCGCCAGCAGGGGGCGTACGTGGCCATCCTGGCGCCGGAGTCCCAGAAGGAAGGGGTGCCGGAGGGAGTGGGATACCTTTCCCCGGAGGCGGTGAGCCGCCTGGTGCGCCTTAAGGCCCGCTTTCCCCTTTCGCCCTTGGACCTGGAGGACCTTCTTCGGGAAGGCTTTGTGGACCTCGAGGCGGTGGAGTCCCTGGAGGACCGGTTGGTGGCCGAGCTTTCCGAGCGCGGGGCCTTCGCCGCCTTCCTCCTTATGCTTGCTCGCAAGTCCCTGGGGGAGGTGTTTTTGCTGGCGGATTTGGAGGCGGAGGCCTTGGAGGAAGGCCTCATCCCCGAGGTGGTGCGCCAAGGGGTGGAGGTGCTCTCCCAGCCTCCCTTTCTCGTGCTCAAGCGCCTTTCCCCAGGGGAGTTCCTGCTAAGGCAGGGGGTGGAGGAAGCCCTTTCTGACCTTGAGGCCTTCGCCCGTGGGCTTAGGGACCGCTTGAACCGCGTCCGTGGGTCTTTTTGACCAGGCTGGCCTCCCCTAAGGCCAGGTCAAAGCTCTGCCGGGCCCTTTCCTTCAGGGCCGCCACCTTTTCCCAGTCGGGGTAGCGGCCGTACATGGCGGCCTTGGAAAGCTTGATGGGGTCCCCGGGGAGCTCCTGGTAGTAGGCCCCGGTCTCCTTGGCGAAGGCGGCCACTTTGGGGTCGTAGGAAAGGGCGGCGAAGGGGGTGCCGGCGGCCGCGGCCAGGATGAGCCCGTGCAGGCGCATGGAGATCACGTACCCCGCCTGGGCGGCCAGGTAGAGGACCCGCCTGGGGTCCGAGGTGGCCTCGATGCGGTGCAGGTAAAACTCCTTGGCGATGGCGTCGTCGTAGCCGGGCTGGAGCAGGAGGACCAGCACCTGCTTGCCCTCGTGGAAGAGGTGGTTGGCGGTGATGTAGAGGTTCTTGATGGCCTCGGGCTCCACCCCCGCCCTGGGGATGACCAGGACCAGGTCCTCCTCCCGCTTCACCGGCGGGGGGGTGAGGAGGAGGGCGGGGTCGGCGCCTAGGGTGGCGGGAAGGCCCAGGCGCTTGGCGTAGTCTAGGGAGTCCTGGTCCCTCAGGATGAGGGGTATGCCCCGGAGGGCCCGCTGGACCTGCCTTTCTCCCCAGGGGGAGAGGGGTCCCAAGGACTGGTTGAAGACCACCACCCGCTTGCGGAAAAAGCGGGCGGCCCGAAGGACGGAGAGGTAGTAGAGGAGGCTAAGGGAGCTGGTGGCGTCCTGCAGGAGGCCGCCGCCCCCCAGAAGCCAGAGGTCAGCTTGAAGCAGGGCCAAGGGGTTCAGGCGGTGGGCGGCCCGGATGCCGTGCGCTTCCGCCGTTCGCTTGGGGTCGCCCGAGAGGGCCAGCACCTGGTGGCCCCGGGCCTTGAGCTCCCGGGCGATGGCCTCGAGGATGGCCTCGTCTCCCGCGTTCTTGAACCCGTAGTACCCCGCTACCCCAACCACCATGCCCGAAGCCTCCTTACCAGCATAACCCCAAGAAGCCCTAGGGAGAGGCCCAAAAGCGCCCCGTTCACCACCCGGAAGAAGGAGATGGCAAGGGGCGTATGGAAGTGGCTGAAGGTGTTGAGGATGGAGGCCACCCCTAAGGCGGCCAGGAAGAGAAGGCCGTTTTGCACCCACTTGGGCCAGGGGAGGAGGAGGGCTAGGGGGAAAAGGGCGTGGCCGAAGACCTCCTTGAAGCGGGGGCGTACCATCACGTCCTGCAGGAGGCTTCGGAGCTTCAGTTCCAGCTCAGGCACCACCGGAGCGTCGTTTCCCCGGCGCAGGAGGGCCAGGGCCAGGAGGAGGAGGGCTAGGGCCGCGAGGGCCACCTCTCCCAAGCGCAAGGGGTGGAGGAAGAGGCGGGTGAGGGCCTCCTTGTAGTGGCGCTCCAGGAAGCTGAAGGCCACCAGGAGGGGGGGTACCAGGAGGGTGAGGGAAACCCCCTGGAAGGCCTGCAGGCCTAGGACCGTCTCCGGCCGGGAGCCCAAGGCGGAGAGGAAGACCGCCCCTGCCAGGGCGTAGCCCAGGGTGCGGAGCCACATCCAAAGGCCGTTCCTAGGGCCCAGGAAGCCCAGGACCGGGAAGACCAGCGCCGCCAGGAGGGCGCCCGCCTGGCCCCCCGCATAGCCCAGGGCGAGGAGGAGGAGCAGCAAGGCCACCAGGGGTCCGTGGACGGGCAGGCCCAGGGCCAGGAGGCCGAGGCCCGCGAGTACCCCCACCCAGGCGGCCAGGCGCAGGGGGCTTGGGGTAAACGCCCGCGGCTGGGGGTGGCCCAGGGGGATGTGGCTGGCCTTTAAACCCTCCTGGATCCGCTGGAGAAGGCGCTCCGTGTCCTGGCGGTAGGGGTAGGGCCGGAGGTAGAGGAGCTGGTGGCCCCGCTCCCGGGCGGCCAGGACGTACTTGTCCGCGGCCTCCTCGGGGGTTAGGGTGAGCTGCCACTCGTAGCGGAGGCTGAAAAGGCGGAGGATGCCTTTGTCTCGAAAGGCGGCGAGGCCGGGCTGGGGAGTGCCCTCGATGAGGGCCACGGGCACCGGTATCAGCTCTCGGGCTTCCTCCAGGCGGTAGGGGTAGCCCAGGGCCTCGAGGCCGGCGAAGACCACGGCATCCGCCTCCTTGGGAACAATGGGTAAGGAGGGGTCCAGGCGCCGGTAACGCTGGTTGATGGGGCGGACCGCCACGAAAACCCCAGCTTCCTTGGCGGCCTGGATCTCGCTCAAGGGGTAGAAGGCGGGGAAGGCCTGGACGTCCAGGGGAAAGCCGAGCCAGGGGCCGAGCCGCTCCGTGGGGAGGTCGTAGGCCTGGGCCAGGAGGTCCAGGAGCCAGGCTTCCCCCTTCAGGTAGTACCAGCTGGGCTTGGCGGGGAGGCCTGCCTCCAAGAGCTCCCGGCCCGTCCGGTAAAGGAGCGCCCCCTGGGCCACCCAGTCTTTGACGAAGCGTTCGGGGAAGGCTATTCCTTCCACGCCCAGGGGCCGGTAGGCCTCCAGGACAGCGAGGAGGTCCTTCCCTTGGGCCCGGGCCTCTTCCCGCAGGGCTTCCGCGTCCATGAGGAGCACCACGGGGCCGGGGTGTTCCGCCCGCAGACGGGGCAGGAGGGCGAGGAGGGAAGGCGCCAAGGCCAGGAGGATCAGGAGGTTCAGGAGGCGCTTCATGCCACCCCCATCTGCGCCAGGCGGGCCAGGGCCTTGGCCTTCAGCATCTCCAGGGCCACGGGGTTCTGCCCCCCACCGGGCAGGATCACGTCCGCATGCCGCTTGCTGGGCTCCACAAAGGCCAGGTGCATGGGCTTCACCCCTTCCAGGTACTGCCGCACCACGCTCTCCAGGCTGCGCCCCCGCTCCTCCACGTCCCGATAAGCCGCCGGATGAAGCGCTCGTCGGCGTCGGCGTCCACGAAGACCTTGAGGTCCATGAGGGCCCGGAGCTCCTCGGGGTAGAGGACCAGGATGCCCTCGAGGATCACCACCGGGGCGGGCAGGATTCGCTCGGTCTTTGGGCTTCTGGTGTAGGCCTTGAAGTCGTAGACGGGCATGTCCACGGCCTGCCCCAGGAGCAGGGCCCGGGTGTGCGCGAGGTAGAGGGGGAGGTCAAAGGCCTCCGGGTGGTCGTAGTTCAGCTTGAGCCGCTCGGGGAAGGGGAGGTGGGTGAGGTCCCGGTAGTAGTGGTCCATGGGCAGGAGGGCCACCCGCTCCCCCAAGGCCTGGGCCAAGGCCCGGGCCAGGGTGGTCTTGCCGCTGGCCGTTCCCCCGGCGATGCCGATGACAAAGGGCTTGGCAAACCCGCTCACCCCTCCATGATAAGGGGCGGGGAGCCTCCTTCCCGCCCCTTCCGCTTTGCGACCGGATGCCCGCGGACGAAGGCTATGTCATCGGCAAACCCTTTCTAAGGCCCCCGCGCGGCTTGTTCCGCGGCGGGGTGCTTAGCGGGCCACCGCCACCTTCTCCTGGGCGTGGCCGATGGTGGCGTCCGTGTCCACGTCGAAGGCGTGCAGGCGGGAGGTGTCCGCCAGAAGCTCCACCTTGTCCCCGGGCTTCACCGGGGCGTGGCCGTCCACCTTGGCCACCAGGACGGTGCCGTCCACGCTCACGTGGATCTCCGTCTCCGCCCCCAGGGGCTCGGCCACCTCCACCTCCCCCCGGATCACGTTCTCCTCCTCGGGGATCACCGTGTAGCCCTTCAGGCCCAGGTGCTCGGGGCGGATGCCCATCCAGACCTCCTTGCCCGAGTAGGGCCTAACCGCCTGGGCCAAGACCGGGTTGGCCCGCACCCGGAAGCCAGGGGCGGTGAGGTAAAGCTTGTCCCCCTGGGCCTCCACCCGGGCGCGAATGAAGTTCATGGAGGGGCTGCCGATGAACCCCGCCACGAAGCGGTTGGCGGGGAAGTCGTAGAGGTTTAGGGGGGTGTCCACCTGCTGGATCTCCCCGTCCTTCATGACCACGATGCGGTGGCCCAGGGTCATGGCCTCCACCTGGTCGTGGGTCACGTAGATGGTGGTGACCCCGAGGCGCCTTTGCAGCTTGGCGATTTCGGCGCGCATCTCCACCCGGAGCTTGGCGTCCAGGTTGGAAAGGGGCTCGTCCATGAGGAAGACCTTGGGCTCCCGCACGATGGCCCGGCCCATGGCCACCCGCTGGCGCTGCCCGCCGGAAAGCTCCCTGGGTTTCCGGTTCAAAAGGTGCTCGATTTTGAGGATGCGGGCGGCCTCCTTCACCCGGCGGTCGATCTCGTCCTTGGGGTAGCGCCGGAGGCGCAGGCCAAAGGCCATGTTCTCGTAAACGTTCATGTGGGGGTAGAGGGCGTAGTTCTGGAAGACCATGGCGATGTCCCGGTCCTTGGGGGGGACATCGTTCACCAAGCGGTCGCCGATGAAGATCCTGCCCTCGGAGATCTCCTCAAGCCCAGCGATCATGCGCAAGGTGGTGGTCTTGCCGCAGCCCGAAGGCCCCACGAAGACCACGAACTCCCCGTCTTCGGTTTCCAAGTTGAAGTCCTTGACCGCCACCACCTTGCCGAAGCGCTTCCACACGTGCTCCAGCTTCACCTTGGCCATGCTTGACCTCCTTAACCCCACGCTTTGAGCACCTCGAGGCCCATCGGGGGTACGACCCGATTTTAACAGGGTTTTCACCGGACGGTCGTGCATAATGGAGAGGCCCGATGCATTGGGTTTATGGGGTTTGGGGAGGTGCGCTATGCTGAAAGGGTTTAAGGACTTTTTGATGCGCGGCAACGTGGTGGACCTGGCGGTGGCGGTGATCATCGGCGGGGCCTTTGGCCAGGTGGTGAACTCCCTGGTGGGGGATGTGCTCACCCCCCTCATCGGCGCCTTAGGGGGTGCCCCGGATTTTTCCGCCCTCAAGCTGGGCCCCGTGGCCATAGGCAAGTTCATCAACGCCCTGGTGAACTTCGTGGTGGTGGCGGCGGCCATCTACTTCCTGGTGGTGGTGCCCATGCAGGAGGTGCAAAAGCGCCTCAAGAAGGAGGCGGAGGCCGCCCCGCCCCCGCCGCCCGAGCCCCCGGAGGAGGTCAAGCTTCTTCGGGAGATCCTCC
This sequence comes from Thermus tengchongensis, assembly GCF_021462405.1. Lineage (NCBI taxonomy): Bacteria > Thermotogati > Deinococcota > Deinococci > Thermales > Thermaceae > Thermus > Thermus tengchongensis. The sequence continues at coordinate 130,372 of NZ_JAKEDU010000004.1, forward strand.
AGGAGCTCCGGAAGAAGGCGTGAGCCGGTTCCAGAGGAAGAGGGCCAAGTACCCCAGGCCGAGCTCCGGCCTGGGGTTGATGGTTACCGAAAGGGCGAAGGCGTGGAAGAGGAGGCTTTCCAAAGCGAAGCGCGGGCTTCGCAGGAAAAGCTCTTTCAAGGGCCTTCCCTGGCGCAGGGCAAGAAGTCCCAGATAGGGCAGGTAGGGCCAAGGACCGGTGGGGAAGCCCAGGGCGGAAAGCCCCAGGGCCGCGAAGGCCAGACCCCGGGCCAGGGGCAAGGGGTCCCATCCCAGGGGGCGGAGCTCCTGCCAGGAAGGTTCCGCCTCCCCGGGCCAGGGGGCGCGGAGGAGGAGAAGCCTCTTCCCCTCGTGTCCTCCCAGGTAGAGGGTAGGGTCGGGGGCCACCCCCAGGGGGAGGAGGCGGGCGGGGTTCTCCCCCAGTTCCTGGAAGAGGAGGGGGTCCAGGGGGAGGCCGTCCACCAGGAACCAGGCGTGGGGCCTTCCCGAGAGGAGGAAGCCCAGGGCCCGCTCCACCCGGTGCCCCCGGTGGGCCAGGATCCCCGGCCAGGCCTCGGGGGGTTCCTGCAGGAGGAGGTCCCGCCAAGGGGGGGCGGAGCGGAGGGGGGAGGCCTCGAGGCGGAAGCGGGCTTCCAGCACCTCGTCAGGCTCCAGGTGAAAACGGGCCAGGAGGTTGCCCCGGTGGGCGTAGGCCTCCAGGGGCTTCTTGGAGAGGGCGAGGTCCCAGACCCTTTGGCCAGGAAGATCCTGGGGCAAGGGGAGGATGACCTCTTGGGGGCCAGGGGCGCGGGTGCGCAGGAGGAAGGCCGATGCGCTCATGGTGGACCGCTAGAGGGGCATGATACCACCGCTTGCCTTGACGAAAGGGACAGGGGGACCTAAGGTTATAGATATGTGGCTATGCGCATATAACCATAGGAGGCTATTTGCCTAGCGCCCTCCACCGGTACAAGGCGGAGTTCTTCAAGGCTCTGGCGCATCCCTTGCGCCTGGCCATCCTGGACGCTCTTCGGGAAGGGGAGAGGTCGGTGTCCTCCCTTCAGCGGGAGCTTTCGGTGCCCCAGTCCGCTCTTTCCCGCCAGCTGGCCCTGCTGAGGGAGAGGGGGCTGGTGGAGGCTAGGCGAGTGGGACAGATGGTCTACTACCGCCCGCGGGACCCCGAGGTCTACGCCTTTTTGGATCTGGGGCGCCGTATCTTCGCGCGGCACCTGGAGGCCGAGAGGGACCGCCTGGCCGCTTTGAAGGAGGAAGCGTGAGCGAGGGGGTGATGGTCAGCGCTTTGGCCCTGGTGGGGGCCTCCCTCGTGGGCCTGCGCGCTTGGGGGAGCGGGGGCTACGCCCTCCTGCTGGGGCTGGGTGGGGCCACCTTGGTGCAGGCAGGGGGGGGCATGTGGTATGGGGATGGGAGCGCCGCCGGGGTCTTTCTGCGCCTACTGGGCCTGCTCACCATGGCCCTTGCCTCTTACGTACCCGAGTACCTGGGCCACCACCCCAAGGAGGCCCCGGCGTACGCCTTTTGGTTGCCACTCTTTCTCTTGGCCATGGTGGGGGTGGCCCAGGCGCCCCCTGGGTTACCCTTCCTCTTCTTCTGGGAGGGGATGGCCCTGCTGGGTTACCTCCTGGTGGCCCTCGAGGGGCCCAAGGCCCAGGCAGGGGCCAGGGCCTTTTTCCTGGCCAGCCGCCTCTCCGGGGCCGGGCTGTACCTGGCTTTTCTGGGCCAGGGGAAACTGGGACCCGACTGGATATGGGCGGGCCTCCTGGTGGGCTTCGGCGTCAAAGCCGCCCTTTTTCCCTTCCACCTCTGGCTTCCCCGGGCCCACCCCGTGGCCATCAGCCCAGTTTCCGCCTTGCTCTCTGGGGCCATGACCAAGCTGGGCCTTTACGGCCTCTTCCAAGCCCAAACCTGGTTCGGTCCTCCTCCGGTGTGGGTGGGCTTTGCCCTGGTTCTCCTGGGGCTCTTCGGGGCGGTGTACGCCTTGGTACGGGGTCTGGCGGAGGAAGACCTCAAGGGAGCCCTGGCCTACTCCAGCGTGGAGAACCTGGGGCTCATGCTGGCCGCCCTGGGGGGGTACTTCCTCACCGGGAAGGTCCTCTTCCTGGGGGCTTTCTTCCTGCACCAGGTGGGGCACGCCCTCTTCAAGGGGCTTCTCTTTCTCGGCTCGGGGGCCCTGTCCGAAAGGCAGCTCTCCCGCCTGGGGGGGCTTTGGCACCGGATGCCCCTTTTGGGAGGTCTCGTCTTGCTGGGTATGGCGGTGGGGGCGGGCCTGCCTCCCGGAGCGGTCTTTGCCGCAGAGTGGCTCCTCTACCAGGGGTTCCTCTTTGCCCCAGGCCTCCTCCCCCTGGGCGTGGGGGCTTTGGCCCTGGTGGGGGCTCTGGCCCTTTACTTCTACGTGCGGCTTTTCGGGCTGGCCTTTCTGGGCGCACCCCGAGGAAACGTAGCCTTGCACCTGGGCCCGGGCATGAGGTTCGGCCTCCTGGTCTTGGCGGTTATCCTTGTGGGCCTGAGCCTCTTCCCGCAGGAGTTCCTGCGCCCCCTGGGCCAGGGGCTTTACCCCAGCTGGGTCCCGTGGGGCCTCCTGGCGCTTGCCTTCGGGCTTTACCGCTGGCTTGACCGCAGGCCCAGCCGCTCCTACGGCACCTGGGACTGCGGCTTCCAACCCCTGACCCCCAGGATGCAGCCCAACGCCCTGGGCTTCTCCGAGCCCGCTTTGCGCCTCTTTCCCTTCCTGCGCCTAAAGGTGGGGGAGAGGCCAGAGCTGGACGAGCCCCTGGAGCGGGTTTACCAGGGGGTGGGGGAGGGGTTTGGCTGGGCCACCCGCCTGGTGCAGGCCCTGCAGTCGGGAAGCCTCCACTTTTACCTTCTCCTGCAGCTCCTCACCCTGGTGGTGGTGATGGGGGTGGTGCTCCTATGACGGCGCTTTTGTTCCTCCTTCTGGCCCCCCTCTTCAGCGGGAGCGTGAAGTGGCTGAAGGCCCGGCTCACCCACCGCCAGGAGGCAAGCCCCCTTCTGGAGTACCGCAACCTGGCTAAGCTTCTGAGCAAGGCCTGGGTGAGGCCTGGCCTCAGCACCCCGGTCTTCCTCTTGGGGCCCACCTTAGTCCTTTTGGGCGCCCTGGCCGCAGCCCTCTTCCTGCCCCTGCTTCCCGGCCTAAGCTTCGCCGGGGACTTCCTGGTGGCCCTTTACCTCCTCAACCTGGGGCGGTTTTTCCAGATGCTGGCCGCCTTGGACACGGGGAGCGCCTTCGGGGCCCAGGGAAGCTACCGGGAGGGCTTGGTGACCATCCTGGCGGAGCCGGGGACCCTCATGGCCTTGGGAGCGGCGGCGTTGGCGGGGGAGGGCTTAGGCCTAGCGGGCCTGCCGGTGCTGGGGCCGGAGAACGCCCTGGTCCTCCTCCTGGTGCTGGCCTCATTGGCGGTGGCCCTGCTGGCGGAAGGGGCGCGGATGCCCGTGGACGATCCCACCACCCACTTGGAGCTCACCATGGTCCACGAGGCCCAGCTCCTGGACCACGGGGGGCCCTTGCTGGCCCTTTACGAGCTGGCCGCCTCGGTGAAAATGCTCTTCTACGCGGGCCTCATGGCCCTCCTGCTTCCCGGTCCCAAGGTCTTGGTCTTCATGGGGGTGGTTTTGGCCTGGGCGCTGGCCTTGGGCTACTTGGAAACCTTTGGGGTGAAGCTCCGCTACCTGAGGCTTCCCGACTTTCTTTCCTACAACACCCTCTTTGGGGTGCTGGCGCTTTTGGGGGCGATATGGAAGTTGTGAACACGCTGGTGCTGGCGGTGTTGGCCACGGGCTTCCTGATGGTGAGCCGCAGGAGCCTGGATGCGGTCATCCGCCTTTACGCCTTGCAGAACGTGCTCTTGGCTCTGGTTTCCTTTGGACTGGCCAAGGGGGAGCTCCACTTCGTGCTAGCGGGGCTGGCCCTTTTTGTCCTCAAGGGGGTGGCCATTCCCTGGTACCTCTTCTGGCTCCTGGACCGCCTCGAGGTGAGCCACGAGGTAGAAGGGTACCTTTCCGTTTCCTTCTCCCTCCTTCTGGCAGGCCTTCTCACAGCCTTGGCCTTTCGGGTAGGAGCGGTTTTTGTCCTGCCGGAGGCCCCCCTGCCCCAAGGGGTTCCGGTGGCCCTCTCCCTGGTCCTCCTGGGGATGCTCTCCATGGTGAGCCGGAAGAAGGCCATCAGCCAGGTGTTGGGCTTTTTGGCCCTAGAGAATGGGGTTTTCTTGTTGGCCCTCTCCGAGAGCCACGGCCTGCCCCTCTTCGTGGAGCTGGGGGTAGCCCTGGACGCCTTCGCCGCCGTCTTCCTGGCGGGGGTTCTCATCTTCCGCATCAAGGGGGAGATGGGCCACGTGGACACCGCCCGCATGCGGGCCCTGAGGGGGTAGGGGATGCTCTACGGGCTCCTGCTACTACCCCTTTTGGTCTTCCTGGGCCGCCGGGATAAGGGGGCGCTGGTGCGGCTTTCGGTGCTGCTCCCGATCCTCTCCGCCCTCCTGGCCCCCCTCCTTCTGGGCCAGATGGCGGGCCCCTTCCGGCTGGATGGGGTGGGCCTCTTCTACCTCCTGCTCACCGACCTCCTCTACGCCGTCATCGCCCTCTTCGCCCGGGGCTACTTCAGCGAGGAGGAGGCCTGGCGTTTCTACTGGGCGGGGGGCCTCTTTCTGGGGGCGGCCCACGGGGCCTATTTGGCCCACAACCTGGGGGTGCTCTGGATCTTCGTGGAGGGCTCCACCCTGGCCTCGGCCCTTCTCGTGTACCACAAGGGGGGAGCGAGGGTCCTCGAGGCCACCTGGAAGTACCTCATGCTGGGGAGTGTGGGCATCGCCCTGGGGCTGATTGGGGTGATCCTGGTCTACGCCCTTCTCTCGGGGGCCACCTTGGACTGGCGGGAGGCCCGGGCCCTGGTAGGGAGCGCCAACCCCGAGGGGCTCAAGCTGGCCTTCGCCCTCCTCCTGGTGGGCTTCGGCACCAAAGTGGGGCTTTTCCCCCTGCAGGCTTGGCTCCCAGACGCCCACGCCGAGGCCCCAGGGCCGGCCTCGGCCCTGCTTTCCGGAACCCTCCTCAACGTGGCCTTCTACGCCCTCTTGCGCTACACCGCCCTCATGCAGGCCGCAGGGCTCTTTCCCTTCGCCTCCGGCCTCCTCTTGGCCTTCGGCCTCCTGAGCCTTCTGGCGGCGGGGTTTTTCCTCTACGGGCAGAAGGAGTACAAGCGCCTTCTGGCCTACTCCAGCATGGAGCACATGGGCTTGGCGGTCTTCGCCCTGGGCCTGGGCCTGCCTTGGCTGGCCCTCTTCCACACCCTGGCCCACTCCCTGGCCAAGACCCTGGCCTTTCTGGGCGCAAGCGGCATCCTGGCCCTCAGCCACGCCAAGGAGGTGGGGCGGGTGGGGGGGCTTTTCCGTTCCCTCCCCGCTCTGGGGGTACCCTTCGTCCTGGCCCTGGCGGCCTTGGGGGGGCTTCCTCCCTTCCCCCTCTTCTTTGCGGAGTTCAAGGCGGTGGAGGCGGCCATGCGCTACCCCCTGCTGGCGGCTTGGTACCTGGTGGGGCTGGGCTTGGCCTTTGCGGGCCTCCTCGGTCCCATGACCCAGATGGGCTTTGGGCCGGGCCGCCCCTGGAAAGCCCAGGGGCTGGACCTGTGGGCGTTGTGGCTGCTTCTGGCGGTGCTCTTCCTCCTGGGGGTCCGCCCGCCGGTGGAGGTCTTCCAGGCCCTGGAGGTGGTGCTGTGGACGCAGTGAAGGAAGCCTTGAGGGAGGGGCGCCCCGTGGCCCTCTTTCCCGACGGGGAGGGGGTGGTTTTGGTGGCGGAGGTGGGGCGGGACGTGAGGGTGTTTCGCTTCGGAGAGGGAAGGCGCTTCCCCAGCCTGGCCGCGGAGTTCCCCGCCATGGACTGGTGGGAGCGGGCCCTCTGGGAGCGGGGGTACACCCCGGAAGGGCATCCGGACCCAAAGCCCTTGCGTCGGCACGACCTGCCCTACGCCTTCCGCGAGTTCAAGGAACTGCACGAGGTGCCCGTGGGTCCGGTGCACGCCGGCATCATTGAGCCTGGCCACTTCCGCTTCAGCGTCCTGGGGGAGCGGATCGTGAACCTGGAGATCCGCCTGGGCTACCAGCACCGGGGCCTTTTGGCCCTCCTCCCGGGCAAGGGTCCTGAGGCCGCCCTCCTCTTGGTGGAGCGCGCAGGGAGTGAGCCCCTGGCCCACGCCTTGGCCTTCGCCCAGGCCTGGGAGGAAGCCTTGGGGCGGAAGGCCCCGCCCCGGGCACAGGCCCTGCGCCGGGCGGCCTTGGAGCTGGAGCGGGCCTTCGGGCACCTTGGGCACCTGGCGGGGCTTTTCACCGACATCGGCTACGCCTACGGGGCCACCCAGGTGGGGCGCATCCGGGCCCTCCTCCAAGGGGAGCTGGACCGCCTCACCGGGCACCGCTACGGGCGCAACTTCCTGCGGGTGGGAGGGGTGTGGCGGGAAGGGCGGCCCGACCTCTCCGCCTTGGCTCTTTATCGGGAGGAGCTGGCCCGCCTCCTGCCCCGGCTCCTCAAGCACCCCCAGGTGCTGGACCGGATGCGCTACGTAGGGGTGGTGCGCCGGGTGGAGGCCGAGGCCTTGGGCTTCGTGGGGCCCACCGCCCGGGCCAGCGGGGTGGCCCGCGACCTCCGGCAGGACGACCCCGCCTACTTGAGCTTCCAGCCGGTGGTGCGCCAGGGGGGGGACGTCCTGGCCCGGGCCCAGGTCTACGCGGAGGAAACCCTGCAGGCCCTGGACTATGCCCTTCACTTCCTCACCCATCTTCCCGAGGGCCCTTTGGCCCAGGACCTGCCCCCCGGGGACGGGGAGGCCATGGCCCGGGTGGAGGCGGGGCGGGGGGAGGTCTTCTGGTTCGTGCGGGTGGCGGGGGGAGAGGTGGCCTTGGCCGAAGGGGTGGATCCCTCCTTCAAGAACTGGCGGGCTTTGGAGCTGGCGGTACGGGGGGAAGGCCTGCCCGACTTTCCCCTCTGCAACAAGTCCTTCGACCTGTCCTACGCGGGCAACGACCTTTAGGTGGAATATGAGCCTAATGCAAACGTTGCGCATCGGTCGTTTGGCCCGGCCCCTCGAGGACCTCCTCAGGGTGCCGGACCACGCCTTCGGCTACCCCCTCCTGCGCCCCGAGGGCCTCACGGAGGAAGCACAGGAGGCGCTCCTTGGCCTTTGTCCCAGCGGGGCCTTCTTCCGGGAGGGGCGGACCTTCGGCCTGGACCTGGCCCGTTGTGTGGGCTGCGGGCGCTGCGCCCTGGCCCGCCCCGAGGCGGTGGGGGAGATGAAGCGCCTGGAGGTGGCCGTGACCCGTAAGGAGGACCTGGTTCAGCGGGTGGACCTGGAGCGCGGCACCTTCCTGGACCCCGGTCCCCCGCCCCCGCCGCGCCCCGAGCTGGCCCTCCCTACCCTGGCCTTCCGGGAGGTGAGCGCTGGGGACACAGGCCTTGCGGACTCGGAGGTGGCCCTTGCGGGCAACCCCTTCAACGACATGGGGCGGTTCGGCTTTTCCGTGGTGGCTTCACCCCGGCACGCCGACGCCCTTTTGGTCACGGGACCGGTGAGCCGCAACATGGCCGAGGCCCTCCGGCGCACCTACGAGGCCGTGCCCGAGCCCAAGGGGGTGGTGGCCGTGGGCAACGAGGCCATCTCCGGCGGGGTGTTTGCGGGTAGCCCCGAGGTGGTGGGCGGGGTGGACCGGGTGGTGCCTGTGGACGTTTACGTGCCCGGCGACCCCCCGCGCCCTGGGGCCATCCTCTTTGGCCTCCTCCTCCTGGCGGGCCGGGTGCGCCAGCGCCTGGTGGGCGGGGTCTTGCGCTAAGCTTTTCCCCATGGACTGGCTCCTCACCCCCGGACCCGTGCGGCTCCACCCCAAGGCCCTGGAGGCCCTGGCCCGCCCCCAGCTTCACCACCGCACCGAGCCCGCCCGGGAGCTTTTCCTCAAGGCCCGCACCCTCCTCCGGGAGGCCTTCCGCACGCAAGGAGAGGTCCTGATCCTCACGGGAAGCGGTACCCTGGCCATGGAGGCTTTGGTCCTGAACCTCTTCGCCCCTGGGGAAAGGGTGCTGGTGCCCGTCTACGGCAAGTTCTCCGAGCGCTTCGCCGAGATCGCGGAAAGCGCGGGGCTGGAGGTGGACCGCCTGGAGCTTCCCTACGGAAAGGTGCCCACCCCGGAGAGGGTGGCTAGGCCAGGGTATGCGGGCCTCCTCCTGGTCCACTCCGAGACCTCCACCGGGGCCCTGGCCGACCTTCCCGCCCTGGCCCGGGCCTTCAAGGAGGCCAACCCCGGGGGCCTGGTGGGGGCGGACATGGTCACGAGCCTTTTGGTGCGGGAAGTGGCCCTCGAGGCCTGGGGCGTGGACGCCGCGGCCTCCGGGAGCCAGAAGGGCCTCATGTGCCCCCCGGGCCTGGGTTTCGTGGCCCTAAGCCCAAGGGCCCTGGAGCGCCTCCGCCCCCGGGGCTACTACCTGGACCTCTCCCGGGAACTCAAGGCCCAGCGGGAAGGGGAGAGCGCCTGGACCCCGGCCATCAACCTGGTGGGGGCAGTGGCCGCGGTCTTGGAAGAGGTCCTACCCCGGCTGGAGGAGCACCTGGCCCTCAAGGCCTGGCAGAACGACCTCCTTTACCAGGTGGGGGAGGAGCTGGGCCTCTTGGCGGTGCCCGAGGCGAGGAGCCCGGCGGTGGCCGCCTTCCACCTGCCGGAGGGGGTGCCCTACAAGGCGGTGAAGGAGGCCTTCGCCCGCCGCCACGCGGTCATCGCCGGGGGGCAAGGGCCCCTCAAGGGCAAGATCTTCCGCCTTTCCCTCATGGGCCACTACGACCGCTACGAAGCCCTGGGGGTGGCGGCCCTTTTCAAAGAGGCCTTTGCCGATATTCTTCCACCTTCTTGAGCATCTCCTCCCGGGTGTAGACCGCCCGGGCCCCGCCCACCAGCTTGGGGCGGGTCTTGGCGGCGATCAGGATGGCCTCCCCGATCCGCCGCAGGGAAAGCCTCAGGGGCACGGCCACCGGGCGCAGGTGCATGCCGATGAGGACGCCGCCGATATCCATCCCCCCATGGGCCTGGGCCTTCAGGGACTCCACCATCACCGGGTCTTGGAAACGCAAGAAGGCGGCGGTGGCCAGGCTCCCCCCCGCCTTGGGGTGGGGGTAGACGGTGACCTCCTCCAGGCCATAGGCCCGGGCGGCTTCCCGCTCCACCACCAGGGCCCGGTTCAGGTGCTCGCACCCCTGGACCGCCACCCATATTCCCCGCTCCCGGAGGGGGGGTAGGAGGCCCTCCAGGATGGCCTCGGCGGCCTCGAGGCTCGGCCTCGTCCCCACCTTCTCCCCCAAAACCTCGCTGGTGGAGCCCCCCAGAACGAAGAGGCTTCCCCGCTCCATGGGGAAGAGCTCCAGGTACTCCCGGATGGCCCTCTCTGCGGCCTTGCGGATCCCCTCCATGCCCTCAGCCTACCCCGGGACGCCCTCAGAGAAAGAGGTCCAGGACGATAAAGAGAAACATCCCCAGGCTCACCCCCACGTTGGCCTGGAAGAAGGCCACGTCCACCCGGGAGAGGTCCTCGGGGGAGACCAGCCGATGCTCCAGGACCAAGAGGAGGCCCACCAGAACCAGGCCCAGGTAGTACCACGCCCCCGCCCCGTAGCCCAGGCCCGCCAAGAGAAAGGCCAGCCAGGCCAGGAGGTGGGTGGCCCGGGCGATCCAGAGGGCCAAGGGGATGCCGAAGCGGGCGGGGATGCTCTTCACCCCGTAGGCCCGGTCAAAGGCGTAGTCCTGGGTGGCGTAGAGGATGTCGAACCCCGCGATCCAAAGCCCCACCCCGGCCCAAAGGGCGTAGGCGGTGGGGTGGAAGCTCCCCGTGACCGCGATCCACCCCCCCGCGGCCGCCGCCCCAATGGTGAGGCCCAGGACGTAGTGGCAGAGCCAGGTGAAGCGCTTGGTGTAGCTGTAGAGGGTGAGGAAGAGGACCGCTACCGGCAGGAGCTTGGCCGTGAGGGGGTTCAGGGCCAGGCCCGCATAGACCAAAAGGGCCAGGCCCAAAAGGGCCAGGAGGAGGGTCTCCCAGGGCTTCACCAGCCCCCGGGGCAGGTGGCGGTTTTGCGTGCGGGGGTTCAGGGCGTCGATCCGCCAGTCGATGAGGCGGTTCAGGGCCATGGCCATGGTCCTGGCCCCCACCATGGCCAGGGTGACCAGGAGAAAGGTGCGCCCCCCGGGCCAGCCCCCCGCCGCCAGGAGCATCCCCCCGTAGGCGAAGGGGAGGGCGAAGAGGGTGTGCTCAAAGCGCAAAAGCTCCAGGTAGAGCCGGAGGCGCCTCACCCTTCGCGCACCTCCAGGATGCGGTTTTTCTCGTCCACCAGCACCACCTTGGGCTTGAGGCCTTTGGCCTCCTCCTCCTCGAAGACCCCGTAGGCCACCAGGATCACCAGGTCCCCTGGGTGCACCAGGTGGGCGGCGGCCCCGTTGATCCCCACCACCCCCGAGCCCCGTTCCCCAGGCAAGGCGTAGGTGGTGAGCCGGGCCCCGTTGGTGATGTCGTAGATATCCACCTGTTCGTAGGGCAGGATGCCGGCGGCATCCAAAAGGTCCTGGTCCACGGTAACCGAGCCCACATAGTGTAGGTCTGCGTGGGTTACCGTGGCCCGGTGGATCTTGGCGTGGAACATGACCCTTTTCACAAAGGTCCAGTTTACCCTTCGCCTCCTTCTTGAGGAAGCGCCCCCTCCACGAAGAGGGTCTTGGCGTGGGTGTAGAGCACCTGGCCGGGTGCCGCCTTCCTGGGGCGCCACACGTGCTTTTTGCGGGTGTAGTCCACGGGGACCTGGGTTTCCCCCCTGGCCTTGGAGTAGTAGGCGGCGAGCTTGGCAGCAAAGAGGAGGTCGTCCAGGGTTGGATTTTTCCCCTCCGTCTTAAGGATCACGTGGCTTCCCGGCACCCCTTGAGCGTGGAACCACAGGTCTTCGGAGTGGGCCATGCGGGTGGTGAGGAGGTCGTTTTCCTTGGCGTTTCTGCCCACCCACACGGCAAAGCCTGAAGGGGAGGTGTAGCGCAGGCCCACCTTGGGGCCTTTCCCTTCCCTGGGCTTTCGCGTGAGGGCGAGAAGCTCGGCGAGGTCCGCCTGGCGGAGGCGGGCCATCTCCCCCTCGAGGGCCTGCACCTTGGCCTCCGTCTTGGGGATGAGGTCCAGGGCCCTTTCGGCCAGCGCCTCCAGGCGCCGGGCCCTTTCGTAGAGCTTCTTTGCGTTCTCCTGGGGGGAGAGGGTGGGGTCCAGGGCAACCTCCACCGGCTTCCCGTCAAATCCTTCCAGCACCACCTTTTCGGCCCCCTTGGGCACCTCCTTAAGCCGGGCCAGGAGGAGGTCGGCCTTTTGGCGGAGCGCTGCCGCCTCCTCCAGGCGGTCCAGGGCCCTTTGGTAGTCGGCGAGCCGGGCCAAAAGGGTCTTCCGCTCCCTTTCCAGGGCCTCGAGGAGGGGCTTTCTCAGGGCCTCCTTCTCCTCCTCCGCCCACTTCGCCCGGAGCTCCTCCGTCAAGGCGGTGCGCAGGGCGGGGTCTTCCACCAGGCCCTTAAGGGCCTGGAAGACCCTTTCCAGGGCGGCCTCGTCCAGGGGGGTTTCCGGGGTGAGGCCCGCCCGGCGGGCCAGCTCCCGCATGAGCTCGAGGCCCACCCCGTCCACGTGGCGCACCACCTCCTTGAGGGGCCGGCCCAGGAGGGGCCTGAGGTCTTCCGCCTTCAGGGTGCGGGGGTCCAGCTTCTCGTAAGGGGGGGGAGGGGTGTAGGGGAGGCCGGGCCTGAGTTCCCGGTAGCGGTTCACCTCTTGGGTGATGACCCGGTCCACCCCCAGGATGCGGCCCGCCTCGTCCAGGAGGAGGAGGTTGGCGTTCCGGCCCGTGGCCTCAAAGACCAGGGTGGAAGGGGGGGTGTCCACGAAGCCCTTCTCCCCGGCGAAGCGGAGGAGGACCACCCGGTCCAGCTTGAGCTGCTCTGCCTCCATCAGGGGCCCCTTCGCCCGGGCCCAAAGCTGGCGCTGGAAGGGGGTTTTGGGCTCCCCGAGAAGGGTGCCCTCCTCCAGGACCAGGCTGGGGCTTGGGGGGCGGTAACGGAGGACCAGGTTGAAGATGCGCCCCGAGCGGCCTTTGAGGAGGACGGCCAGGCTCCCCTCGTCGGGGAAGGCCAGGCCCAGGTTTTGGGCGGGGAGCTCGGGGGCGAGCTCCCGCAACAGGGCGTGGATCAGGAGCCCTTCCATTTCCTAAAGGCCACCAAAAAGGCCGTGTGCCCCACCTGTTGGAACCGGGGGTGGGCCACGGGAAGCCGGACCTCCCACTCCCGCCAGGCCACCTCCAGGACCCGCTCCAGCTTGAGGGGCAGGCCCTCTGCCCTTTGTACCAGCTCCAGCACCTGGGTGATGTTGGGCAGGTAGGCTACCAGGAAGCGGTCAGGTAAAAGGGCTTCCGTGGCCTTGGCCAGCACCTTCCAAGGTTCCATGAGGTCCAGGGCCACCCCGTGGAAGCCCTCCCTTTCCAGGGGGGCTTCCTCCAGGCTCCCCAGGTGGAAGCGCACGTTTTCCACCTGCCAGAAGGCCTTTACATTGGCCTCCGCTTGGGCCAGGTGCTGGGGCCGTTTCTCGTAGCTTTCCACGAGCCCCATAGGCCCCACTGCCCGGGCCAGGAAGAGGGTGAGCCCCCCGGAGCCCGTGCCCGCCTCCAGGACCCGCATCCCCGGGGCCAGATCCAAAAGGGTCACCATGGCGCTGGCGTCCTTGGGGTACGTGGGGGTGGCGCTACGCCGCATGTGAAGGAGGTACTCCTCCAGGGTGGGATGGTGAACGGAAAGCTCCTCCCCCAAGTGGGTCCACACCTTTCCCCCCGGGCCGGCCTTGCGGATTGCCTCGTGAGGCACGGTGCCCCGGTGGTGGTGGAAGACCCCACCCTCTTTAAGGCGAATCAGGAAGGCTCGGCCTTTGGCGTCCTTGAGAAGAAAGAGCTCACCTTCCATCCCGAACACTTTAGCGGGCCAGGGTCAGATAGTCCAGGAGCCTTCCCAGGTCAAAGGGGTCCGGAACCCGGTAGGGGCCCATGAAGACGGAGGGGGTTCCCCTTAGCCCCAGGCGGAGGGCCAAGGCCCGCTCCGCCTCCACCCGTGCGGCCACCTGGGGGTCCTTGAGGCAGGCGGCAAAGGCCTGCGGGTCCAGGGAAAGGGTGCGGGCTAGGCCCAGGTAATCCCCAAGTCGGCCCTGCATCAAGAGGTCGTGGTAGGGCCAGAAGGCGCCTTGCGCCCCAGCGCACTCTGCGGCGATGGCGGCAGGGAGGGCCTGGGGGTGGATCTCCTTTAGGGGGAAGTGGCGGTAGCTGATCCGGAGCTCCCCCTTGAGGGCCCGGGGTTTCAACTGGGGAAGCACCTCATGGGCCAGGCGTTGGCAGAAGGGGCACTGGAAGTCCGAGAAGATGCGGAGCATGGGGCCCCTTTCTCCCAGCACCCATCGGTCCTCGCCTAGGGCCGTTTCTTGGATTTCCCTAGGGCCTATCCGGGCCCGCAGGGGTTCCGTGAGCGCAAGGTCTAGGAGAAAGGCTTCTCCCAGGATCAGGCTGACCCGTTGCCCTTTGAGGTTCCCGGCGTTCTTGGCCATCCACTCCCCGAGAGGGGCGGCGAGGGCCATGCCCGTGGCCCTTTCCGCCAACCGGCCCAGGAAGGCGGCATCCAGGGGCCCGGTGTAGCCCACCGCCAGGAGGCGGCGGTTTTTCTCCTCCACCTGGACCTGGCTTCCCGGAGGGGGTAGGATGCCCTGGAGAAAGCCCTCCGCCGGCTTGCCGATCTGGGCCAAGGCCGCCCCCATGAGGAGGAGAAGGGCCCAACTCCTCATACCTTGAAAAACCCCTCCACGGGAAGGACAAAAACCACCGCCCCGCCCACCTGCACCTCCACCGGCTGGGCCAGGAAGGGGTCAGGGGCCTCGGAAAGGGGAAAGCCTCGGGTGACCAGGCGGGTCCGGGTACGGCATTTTTCCTGGATCAGCCCCAGCACTTCTTGGACCCTTTCGTCCTCTACCCCGATCAGCAAGGTGGTGTTCCCCTCCCGCAGAAAGCCGCCGGTGGAGGCCAGCTTGGTGGACTGCAAGCCCCGCTCCAGGAGGGCCTTGGTAAGCCCCGGGGCGTCGGTATCCTGCACGATGGCCACGATGAGCTTCATTTGCTCGTCATTCTACACCCGGGGCTCAGGCTCCCTGTAGGACCCCGTGCCACTCCTGGAGGCTACGGGCTTCCGTGTCCCTTTCCCGGGCGCTCAGGATGGCCTTTAGGCTCCACCAAGCACCCTCTAAGGTGGTGATGAAGGGAAGCCCCTTTTCCACAGCCCGCCTCAACTCGGGATGGGGGACGGGGCTAATGAGGAGGTCATATTCCCCCTCGGAGAGGGTAAAGCCTGCCTCGAGGTAGGCCTGCCGAAGTTCTTCCAGCCGACGGGCTTCCTTGGGGGAAAGACCTTCTTGGATGAAGCGCACCCGCCCTTCTAGGGGAAGCCTTTGGCCTGCGCCCAGCTCTGCCTTGTAGTAGGCCAGATAGGGGTCCTCGTCTATGCCCATGCTTTCCCCGGTGGAGCGCATCTCGGGGCCCAAAACCGGGACGACCCCGGGGAACTTGAGCCAGGGGATGACCACCTCTTTCACCGCATAGTAGGGGGGTATGGGGTCTAGGTCCCGGATCCCCAGGTCCCTCAGGGTTTTCCCCACGGCGATGAGGGCGGCCAGCTTGGCCAGGGGTATCCCTATGGCCTTGGAAACGAAGGGGACGGTGCGGCTGGCCCGGGGGTTGGCCTCGAGGATGTACACCTCCTCCCCTAAAACGGCATACTGCACGTTCAAAAGGCCCTTTACCCCTAGAGCCAAGGCCAGCTTCCGGGTGTAAGCCCTAACCTTTTCCAAAGCGCCTGGGGAAAGGTGCACCGGGGGGAGCACCGTGGCGGAGTCTCCCGAGTGCACCCCGGCCCGCTCCACGTGCTCCATCACCCCGGCGATCATCACCTCCTCCCCGTCGGAAAGGGCGTCCACGTCCAGCTCCAAGGCCCCTTCCAGGTACCGGTCCAGGAGGATGGAGGGCTTGTCCTGAAGGGGTTCGTAGACCTCCTCCAGGTAGCGTTCCAGTTCCTCCCGGCTCCCTAGCACCCGCATGGCCCGGCCCCCCAGGACGTAGCTGGGCCGGGCTAGGAGGGGGTAGCCCACCTCCTCGGCAAGCTTCAAGGCCTCCTCGGGGGTGGCTGCCACCCGGCCCTCAGGCTGAGGGATGCCGAGCTCCCGGCAAAGCCGGTTGAACTCTTGGCGGTCCTCCGCCTTATGGATGGCAGCGAAGGGAGTGCCGAGGAGCTTTACCCCGGCTTCCTCAAGACCCTTGGCCAGCTTCAGGGGGGTTTGGCCGCCCAGGGTGGCGATGACCCCGATGGGCTTCTCATGCTCCACCAGGTTCAGGACATCCTCGAGGGTCAGGGGTTCAAAGTAGAGGCGGTCGGCGGTGTCGTAGTCGGTGGAAACCGTTTCGGGGTTGGAGTTCACCATGATGGTCTCGTACCCTGCCTCCCGGAGGGCCCAGACCGCATGCACCGTGGCGTAGTCGAACTCCACCCCCTGGCCGATCCTTATGGGCCCCGAGCCCAGGATCACCACCTTGGGTTTGCTGGAGGGCCAGACCTCGTCCTCCAGCTCGTAGGTGGAGTAGTGGTAAGGGGTGTAGGCCTCAAACTCCGCGGCGCAGGTGTCCACGGTCTTGTACACGGGCACCACCCCCAGGGCCTTACGCTCCTGGCGGACCTCCTTTTCCTCCTTGCCCAGGAGCTCGCCCATGCGGGCGTCGGAGAGGCCCAGGCCCTTGTAAAAACGCCAGTCCTCCCGGTCCTTGGGGGGATGAAGCTGGAGCCAGCCCTCGGCCTGTACGATTTCCTGTATCTGGTGAAGAAACCAGGGGTCAATGTGGGTGGCCTGGTGGAGGTCCTCTATGGGCATGCCCCGCCGCAGGAGCTCCATGACCGCATAGATGCGGTCGGGGTTGGGGTAGAGCTTCCGCTCCAGGTCCTCCGTGCGCACCTGGGCCAGGGCCCTGACGTCACGCTCCAGACCCCTCAGGGCCTTCAGGAGGGCTTCCTTGAAGGTGCGGCCGATGGCCATCACCTCCCCCACGGACCGCATCTGGGTGCCGAGCTCATCTTTAAGCTCCCCCAGGGTGTTGGGAAGGTCTTTGAACTTCTCAAAGGCGAAACGGGGGATTTTCACCACCACGTAGTCGATGGTGGGCTCAAAGGAGGCCGGGGTCTTGCGGGTGATGTCGTTGGGAAGCTCGTCCAGGCGGTAGCCCACCGCCAAGAGGGCGGCAATCTTGGCGATGGGAAAGCCCGTGGCCTTGGAGGCCAAGGCGCTGGAGCGGGAAACCCGGGGGTTCATCTCGATGACCACCTGACGGCCCGTCTTGGGGTTCACGGCGAACTGGATGTTGGAGCCCCCGGTGTCCACCCCGATCTCCCGGATCACCGCCTTGGCCGCGTCCCGCATGCGCTGGTACTCGGCGTCAGAGAGGGTCTGGGCGGGGGCCACGGTGATGGAGTCCCCGGTGTGGACCCCCATGGGGTCCACGTTTTCGATGCTGGTGATGATGACCACGGTGTCCGCATGGTCCCGCATCACCTCCAGCTCAAACTCCTTCCAGCCCAGAACCGATTCCTCCACCAAGGCGGTGTGTACCGGGGAAAGGAGGAGTCCCCGGCCCAGGACCTCCCTGAGCTCCGCCTCGCTGCGGGCGATGCCGCCCCCGGTGCCCCCCAGGGTGAAGGAGGGGCGGACCACCACAGGGTAGCCCACCTCCCGGGCGAAGTGGAGGCCCTCCTCCACGCTGGACACCATCTGGCCTCGAGGCACCTCGAGGCCGATCTTGCGCATGGCCTTTTGGAACTCCTCCCGGTCCTCTCCCTTTCTGATGGCCTCGGCCTTGGCCCCGATAAGCTCCACCCCGTAGCGGGCAAGGACCCCTTCCTCGTGAAGGGCCATGGAGAGGTTCAAGGCGGTTTGCCCCCCCAAGGTGGGGAGAAGGGCATCCGGGCGCTCCTTGGCGATAACCTTTTCCAAGTACTCCAGGGTGAGGGGCTCCAGGTAGGTGCGTTCGGCCAGCTCGGGATCGGTCATGATGGTGGCGGGGTTGGAGTTCACCAGGATGGCCTCGTACCCCGCTCCCCTGAGGGCCTTCACCGCCTGGGTGCCCGAGTAGTCGAACTCCGCAGCCTGGCCGATGGTGATGGGCCCGGAACCGATGATGAGGATTTTCTTGAGGTCTCTTCTCGGCGGCATCGCGCACCCAATGGGCGAGGATAACATACTTGGCCCGGGTTGTCCAAGGAGAATACCACTTCTTATGCAATATACCCCGGACTTTACTGCATAACTTTGCGCAAAGGCTCCGCCTTTGCCTGGTACAATCAAGGGTATGCGCAGGGTCAAACCCGAGGAACTCCCGGCCCTTCTGGACCGGGGGGTGAAGGTGGTGGACGTGCGCCCAGCGGACAAGCGCCATACGTCCTTACCCTTTCCCGCGGAGTGGGTGCCCTTGGAGAAAATCCAGGCGGGGGAGCACCACCTGCCCAAGGTTCCCTTGCTCTTGGTGTGCGAAAAGGGGCTAATCAGCCAGGTGGCGGCCCTGTACCTAGAGGCGGAAGGGTACGAGGCCATGAGCCTGGAGGGCGGGCTACAGGCCTTGACGGAGGGCAGTTAGGCCCTTAGAATGGCGGATGCTGAGCGCGGTGAGCGTAGCTCAGCTGGTTAGAGCACCGGACTGTGGATCCGGGGGTCGTGGGTTCAAGTCCCATCGCTCACCCCAATCCCGCCACCCCGAAAGGGGTGGTATTTTAAAGGGGGGCCTCGCCCTCCTTTTGCGAGGATGGCGGAACCGGTAGACGCGCCGGACTTAGGATCCGGTGGGGTAACCCGTGCGGGTTCAAGTCCCGCTCCTCGCACCACCTGGGCGGGGCCCCTTTTTGAAGCGCGAGGTGAGGCGTGGCGGAAATCCTGGAACGTTCCGGCTATCTGGTAAAGGTCCGGGTGGAGGTACCTAAGGAGAAGGTGGAGGAAAGGTACCAGGCCCTCCTTAGGGACGTGGCCAAGCGGGTGAGGATCCCGGGGTTCCGCCCGGGGAGGGCCCCCTTGAAGGTGGTGGAGGCCCGTATCGGTCGGGAAGAGCTCCTGTCCGACCTCAAGGAGCGCTTGGTGAAGGAGACCTATCCCCTTGCGGTGCAGGAGCTGGGCCTCGTGCCCGTGGCGGCGAGGGTGGTGGAGGAGGAGCTAAGCGAGGGGGAGGGTTTTCGCTACGTGGCCGAGGTGGAGAACTACCCCGAGGTGCAGCTTCCCGACTGGCGGAGCTTTGACCTCCAGGTGGCCCAGGAGGAGGTCACGGAAGAGATGGTGGACAAGGCCTTGGAGGAGCTCCGCCATCGCTACGCCGAGCTGGTGCCTGTGGACCGGGAGGCCCAGGAGAAGGACCACGTCTTCGTGCGCACCGAGGAGGGGGCGGAGTTCCCCATCGACCTCTCCAAGGCCCTTCCCCACGTGCGGGAGACCCTTTTGGGCAAACGGGCGGGGGAGGTGGTCATGGTCCCCGTCTTGAACGAGATGGGGGAGAAGGTGCGGGAGGTGCGCACCGAGATCCTGGAGGTGAAGACCCTCGAGCTTCCCGAGCTGGATGAGGAGTTCGCCAAGACCCTCGAGGCGGAGAGCCTGGAGGAACTGAGGGAGAAGGTGCGGGAAAGCCTAAAGCGCCAGGCGGAAGCTCGGTACCAGGAGGCGCGGGAGCGGGCCTTCCTGGAGAAGCTCGCCGAGGGGTTGGAGGCGGAAATACCCCCTTCCATGCTGGAGGCGGAGGAGCGCCACCTCCTAGAGCACCTGGCGGAGGACCTGGCGGCGCAGGGAATTGCCTTGGAGGCCTACCTGAAAGCCCTGGAGGAGAAAGGGGAGTTGGAGAAATTCCGCGAGGAGCTAAAGCAGGAAGCCTTGAAGCGGGTGAGGCGGTCCTTGGCCAAGGAGCGCCTGGCGGAGGAGCTCAAGCCCGAGGTGAGCGAGGAGGAGTGGCAGGCCTACCTGCAGGCGGTGGCCCGCTCCTACGGAATCTCCTTGCAGGAGCTCAGGCGGGAGTTTGGGGAGAGGGGTCTTGCCCGCTTGCGGGCGGCCTACATCCAGGACAAGGCCGTGAAGGAGGCCTTGGCCAAGCTCCTGTAGGAGCGTCATGGTGGCCCAGGGGGCTTTTCCCCCTGGGCTTACCGCTACAATGGGGACTGGTATGGTCATACCCTACGTCATAGAGCAGACCGCTCGCGGCGAGCGGGTCTACGACATCTACTCCCGCCTTCTCAAGGACCGCATCATCTTCCTGGGCACCCCCATAGACTCCCAGGTGGCCAACATCATCGTGGCCCAGCTACTCTTCCTGGATGCCCAGAACCCCAATCAGGAGATCCGCCTCTACATCAACTCCCCCGGGGGCGAGGTGGATGCCGGGCTGGCCATCTACGACACCATGCAGTTCGTGCGGGCTCCCGTGTCCACCATCGTCATCGGCATGGCGGCCAGCATGGCCGCGGTGATCCTGGCCGCCGGGGAGAAGGGCCGGCGCTACGCCCTACCCCACTCCAAGGTGATGATCCACCAGCCCTGGGGCGGGGTGCGGGGTACGGCCAGCGACATCGCCATCCAGGCCCAGGAGATCTTGAAGGCCAAGAAGCTTTTGAACGAGATCCTGGCCAAGCACACCGGCCAGCCCCTGGAGAAGGTGGAAAAGGACACCGACCGGGACTACTACCTTTCCGCCCAGGAGGCTTTGGAGTACGGCCTGATCGACCAGGTGGTGACCCGTGAGGAAGCCTAGACCTCACTGCAGCTTTTGCGGTCTGCGTCCTCCGGAGACGGGACGGCTTTTGGAAAGCCCCATCGCCGAGGTCTATATCTGCGAGGACTGCGTGGAGCGGGCCCAGGAACTCCTGCGCCAGGAGAAGCGGGGGCCGAAGGGGCCCACACGCCTTCCTAAGCCCCAGGAGATCAAGGCCCATCTGGATCAGTACGTGGTGGGGCAGGAGGTGGCCAAGAGGGCCTTGAGCGTGGCCGTCTACAACCACTACAAGCGCCTCCTCCATCCGGAGGCGGAGATCGGTAAGTCCAATATCCTCCTCATCGGCCCCACGGGCACCGGCAAGACCCTTCTGGCGGAGACCCTAGCCCGCTTCTTGGACGTGCCCTTCGCCATCGCCGACGCCACCACTCTCACCGAGGCGGGGTATGTGGGGGAGGACGTGGAAAACGTCATCCTCCGCCTTTTGCAAAACGCCGACTTCGACGTGGAGCGGGCGGAGATGGGCATCGTCTACATCGACGAGATCGACAAGATCGCCCGTAAGTCGGAAAACCCCTCCCTCACCCGGGACGTGTCCGGGGAAGGGGTGCAGCAGGCCCTCCTGAAGATCATCGAGGGCACCATCGCCAACGTGCCCCCGCAAGGGGGGCGCAAGCACCCCCACCAGGAGTTCATCCCCGTGAACACCAAGAATATCCTCTTCATCCTGGGTGGGGCCTTTGAGGGGCTGGAGAACATCGTCAAGGCCCGCACCCAGCGCACCACCATCGGCTTCACCCGCACCCAAAGCAAAGAAGAGCCCTTGGAGGTCATCCCCGAAGACCTGGTGAAGTTCGGCATGATCCCCGAGTTTGTGGGGCGGGCTCCTCTCATCGTCCAGCTTCATCCCCTTACAGAAGACGATCTGGTGCGCATTCTCACCGAGCCAAAGAACGCCTTGGTGAAGCAGTACCAGGAACTCATGCGCCTGGAGGGGATCGAGCTTCGCTTTACACAGGCGGCCCTGAAGGAGATCGCCCGCCGGGCCCTGAAGCGGGGCACGGGAGCCCGGGGCCTTAGGGCCATCCTGGAGAAGACCATGGTTGATCTCATGTTTGAGGCCCCGGGGAGCGGGGTGAAGGAGCTGGTCATCGACCTGCCCCACCTGGACCAGCCCCTAAGGGCCCTCGAGGAGGCCAAACTCCGCCAGGCCTCCTAGGGAGCTACCCCTGGCCCAGGCGGGTCACCAGCTCCTCCTTCAGGGCGAAGAGCCTTTCCGTGAGGGAAACGTGGTAGACATGGGGGTTCACCAGGCGGCGCACCCCCGGGTCCAGGCGTTCCACGTCCCTTCGCCGCCTTTCCTGTAGCACTTCCAGAGGTAGAGGCGGAAAGAGGCGCTTGCCCCGGTAGGCTTCCTCCAATAGGGGCTCGAGGGTGAACTCCCCAGGGCGCAAGGTGCGGCGCTTGGTGGGGTCCGTGGGGTGGCGGAGACAAAGGGGTTGGTTCTCGCAGACCTCCTCGTCAAAAGTGGCCAGGAGGTCAGCGGTGGCCAAGCCCCGGTGGTCGTATACCCGGTAGACCTTCTTGTGCCCGGGGTTCAGCACCTTCTCCAGGGAATCGGAGATCTTCATGGCCGGAGCCCAGGTGCCGTTTCCCCGGATGGCCACCAGCTTGTAGACCCCTCCCAGGGCTGGATACCCCCAGGAGACCACCATTCGGGTCCCCACCCCGTAGACCAGGCGCTTGAGGAGGCGGTCCGGATCCACCCCGTAGCGGGGGGCCTCCTCCTGGATCTGGCTTTTGATCTGCCAGATGACCAGCTCGTCCAGGTCCCCGGAAAGGACGATGAGGGTTTCCGGGAAGCCTGCCTTATCCAGCTCCCTGGCCACCTGTATGGCCAGGTAAGCGAGGTCCCCGGAGTCGATGCGCACCCCCACCGGTTTGTGCCCCTTGCGCCGCAACCGCTCAAAGACCCGGATGGCGTGGGGAAGACCCGAGTCCAAGGTGTCCACGGTATCCAAAAGGAGGATGGTGTCGTCGGGGAAGACCTCGGCGAAGGCCTGGAAGGCTTCCTCCTCGGTGTGGCCCAGGGCCAAGAAGGCCTGGACCATGCTGTGGGCATGGGTCCCCGAGGAAGGAAGCCCGAGAAGATGGGAAAGGCTCACGGCGCTGGACCGGTTGGCCCCTCCGATGAGGCTTGCCCGGGTGGCGGCCTCTCCTCCTTTGGCAGGGGCACGGCGGAGGCCGAACTCCAGCACCAGGGCCTCCCCCGCGGCTTCCCGCATCCGGCTGGCCTTGGTGGCGATGAGGGTTTCGTAGTTGATGCGGTTTAAGAGGGCGGTCTCCAGGAGCTGGGCCTGCAGGAGGGGGCCTTCCACGCTGATGAGGGGCACCTGGGGGTGGGCTACCCGGCCCTCGGGGAGGGCCCTTAGGGTGAGGCCCGAGAAGCCGCCCATGGCCTTGAGGTAGCGGAGGTAGTCCTCGCCGAAGAGAGGCTTACCGCTTCGGCTTTTGAGGGCGCGGAGGGCGGCGAGCTCCTCTTCGCCGAAGCGGGCCTCTTCCATCCAGGAGAGGAGGGGGTCCAGGCCGGCGAAGACGGTGTAGCCCGCCTGGTGGGCTCCATAGTCGGGATTCTTCCGGTAGAAGGCTTCAAAGAGAGCCTCCCTTTCGTGAAGGCCAAGCCTAAAGTAAACCTGGCCCATGGTGAGCTGGTAAAGGTCCGTGTAGAGGATGCCGAAGGGGTCCATGGGCCTAGCATAGCCCGCCTTTTTTCGCTACACTAGCGGGATATGGTGGAGGTCCACACCTGTAGCCCCGGTTGCCGCCACCACCTGGGAGGGGCGGGTTGGGGGGAGGCGCCCTTGGTGCGGCTTGGCTACAACAAGGAGGCCCGGGCGGAGAAGTTCCCTTACCTCAAGGCCCTCTTGCAGAGACCCCTGGTCTTTGACGGGGCCATGGGCACCGAGCTGCAGAAGCGGGACCTCACCCCCGAGGACTACGGGGGGGAGGCCCACTACGGGTGCCCGGAGGTCCTGAACCGCACCCGCCCCGAGGTGGTCCAGGAGATCCACCGGGCGTACCTCGAGGCTGGGGCGGAGGTGATCGAGACCAACACCTTCGGTGCCCTGCGCCATGTGCTGGCCGAGTATGGCTTGGGCGAGGAGGCGGAGGAGCTGGCCTACCTGGGGGCGAGGATCGCCCGGGAGGCCGCAGAGCCTTACGGCGCCTTCGTAGCCGGGGCCTTGGGGCCGGGCACCAAGCTCATCTCCCTAGGGCAGATCTCCTGGGATGAGCTCTTCGCCGCCTACAAGGAGGCGGCGCGGGGGCTTCTCCGGGGCGGGGTGGACCTGATCCTGCTGGAAACGGCCCAGGACATCCTGCAGGTGCGCTGCGCGGTTTTGGCGGTGCGGGAGGCCATGGCCGAGGTGGGGCGGGAGGTCCCCTTACAGGTGCAGGTGACCATCGAGGCCACGGGCACCATGCTGGTGGGCACCGATGAGCAGGCGGCCCTGGCCGCCCTGGAGAGCCTCCCCATCGACGTGGTGGGCATGAACTGCGCCACCGGCCCCGACCTCATGGATGCCAAGATCCGCTACTTCGCCGAGAACAGCACCCGCTTTGTCAGCTGCCTGCCCAACGCCGGCCTGCCCCGGAACGAGGGGGGGAAGGTGGTCTACGACCTCACCCCGGAGGAGCTGGCCCGCTGGCACCTGAAGTTCGTCACCGAGTACGGGGTGAACGCCGTGGGGGGGTGTTGCGGCACCGGGCCGGAGCACATCCGCAAGGTGGCGGAGGCCATCAAGGGGAAGCCGGCGCCCCCGCGGCCCAAGGTCTTCCCCCCCCAGGTGGCCTCCCTCTATCAGGCGGTTCCTCTGCGCCAAGAGGCCAGCCTTTTCCTGGTGGGGGAGCGCTTGAACGCCACCGGGAGCCGGCGCTTCCGGGAGATGCTCTTTGCCCGGGACCTCGAGGGCATCCTGGCCCTGGCCCGGGAGCAGGTGGCGGAAGGGGCCCACGCCCTGGACCTCTCCGTGGCCTGGACGGGGCGGGACGAGCTCCAAGACCTCGCCTGGCTCCTGCCCCACCTGGCCACGGCGGTCACCGTGCCCTTCATGGTGGACTCCACCAGCCCCGAGGCCATGGAGCTCGCCCTCAAGCACCTTCCTGGGCGGGTCCTCCTCAACTCCGCCAACCTGGAGGAGGGCCTGGAGCGGTTCGACCGGGTGGCCTCCCTGGCCAAGGCGCACGGGGCGGCCTTGGTGGCCCTCGCCATCGACGAAAAGGGCATGGCCAAGACCCGGGAGGAGAAGGTGCGGGTGGCCCTGCGCATGTACGAGCGCCTCACCCTTCACCACGGCTTCCGCCCCGAGGACCTCCTCTTTGACCTCCTCACCTTCCCCATCACCCAAGGGGACGAGGAAAGCCGCCCTTTGGCCAGGGAGACCCTTTTGGCCATGGAGGAGCTAAGGGAGAGGCTTCCTGGGGTGGGGTTCATCCTGGGGGTTTCCAACGTCTCCTTCGGCCTGAAGCCCCGGGCCCGGCGGGTGCTCAACTCGGTCTTCCTGGACGAGGCCCGTAAAAAGGGTCTCACCGCCGCCATTGTGGATGCGGGCAAGATCCTTCCCATAAACCAGATTCCTGAGGAGGCCTATGCCCTGGCCCTGGACCTGATCTATGACCGGAGGCGGGAGGGATTTGACCCCCTCTTGGCCTTCATGGGCTACTTTGAGGCCCATCGGGGGGACCCGGTCTTCAAGGAGGACGCCTTCCAGGCCCTGCCCGTTCTGGAGAGGCTGAAGCGCCGGGTGGTGGAGGGAAGGAAAGGGGGCCTCGAGGCGGATCTGGACGAGGCCTTGCGGGAAGGCCATAAACCCCTGGATCTTATTAACGGCCCCCTTCTTTCGGGCATGAAGGAGGTGGGGGAGCTTTTCGGGGCAGGAAAGATGCAGCTTCCCTTTGTCCTCCAGGCTGCCGAGGTGATGAAGCGGGCGGTGGCCCACCTCGAGCCCCACATGGAACGGCGGGGGGAAGGCCGGGGAAAGATGGTGCTGGCCACGGTCAAGGGGGATGTCCACGATATCGGCAAGAACCTGGTGGACATCATCCTCACCAACAACGGCTACCAGGTGATCAACCTGGGCATCAAGGTGCCCATCGAGGAGATCCTGAAGGCGGTGGAGGAGCACAAGCCCCATGCGGTGGGCATGTCCGGCCTTTTGGTCAAGAGCACCGTGGTCATGAAGGAAAACCTGGAGTACATGCGGGATAGGGGGTATACCCTACCGGTGATCCTGGGGGGGGCGGCCCTCACCCGCTCTTACGTGGAGGAGCTTAAGGCCATTTACCCCAACGTTTACTATGCCGAGGATGCCTTTGAGGGCCTTAGGCTCATGGAGGCCATTGTTAGCGGGGAGGCCTTTCCGGTCCCGAAGGAGGGGCAAAGGCCCCGGCCGGAGGCCCCCAGGGAGGTAATCCGGGCCAAACCCGTGGGGGAGGCTCCCTTTATTCCCCGCCCTCCCTTCTTCGGGGTGCGGGTGGAGGAGGACCTGGACCTGGCCACGGTCGCCCACTACGTGAACCGGCTGGCCCTCTTCCGGGGCCAGTGGGGCTACAGCCGCAAGGGGATGAGCCGGGAAGCGTGGCAGGCCCTGGTGGAGCGGGAGGCGGAGCCGGTTTTCCGCAGGCTTCTCAAGGAGGCCATGGAGGAGGGGTGGCTCAGGCCCAAGGTGCTCTACGGCTTCTTCCCCGTGGCGAGGGAGGGGGAGGAGCTTTTGGTTTTCTCCCCGGAAACGGGGGAGGTGCTGGAGCGCTTTCGCTTTCCCCGGCAACGGGGCGGGGGCATCTCCCTCGTGGACTACTTCCGCCCCCGCTTCGCCCCTCCCTTGCGGGATGAGGCCGAATGGCTTCCCGCCTTCCCCCAGGGGGCGCGGGATGTCTTGGGGGTGCAGCTGGTCACCATGGGGGAGGAGCCCTCCCGCAAGGCCCAGGCCCTCTTCCAGTCGGGGTCCTACCAGGACTACCTCTTCGTTCATGGCTTCGCCGTGGAGATGACCGAGGCCCTGGCGGAGTACTGGCACAAGCGGATGCGGCAGATGTGGGGCATCGCCCAAAGGGACGCCACAGACATCCGGAAGCTTTTCCAGCAGGGCTACCAGGGGGCCCGCTACTCCTTCGGCTACCCCGCCTGCCCCGACCTGGCGGACCAGGCCAAGCTGGACCGGCTCATGGGCTTTGCCCGGATCGGCGTGCGCCTCACGGAGAGCTACCAGCTGGAGCCGGAGCACGCCACCAGCGCCCTGGTGGTCCACCACCCGGAGGCCCGCTACTTCAGCGTGGACTGAGCGCCCGGCGAAGGTCCCTTCACCGGCAAAAGCTGAGGCGGTTTGCCTTTGGTCTTTCTTTCCCCACTCGTGGCGCAAGCCACGAAGGGGCGCTCAGGGCCAGGTGAGGAGGGTTCCGCAGTTGCCCACCACCACGAACCTTCCCTGGCCGTAGGCGATGCCCTCGGGCTCGTTGCCAAGAGGGTGGGCCTCGTCCCAAGCGAGGCCATCCTCGGAGAAGGCCACGACCCCTTCCCCGGGCCTGGGGTGCCCCACCAAGGCGAAGCGCCCATCCCCGTGGGTTACGCTGGGGAGGTGTTTGGGCAGGTGCGGGGCGGAGGCCTCCTCCCAGTCCCAGCCCCTTTGGGCCACCAGCACCTTTCCGTGGCCGCTGGCCACGAAGCGGCCGTTGCCGTGGGCCAAGCCGCGAAGCCAAGGGCGTCCCAAGGAGAGAACCTTTTCCCAGCGGATGCCGTCCCGGGAGGCGTAGAGGTTGCCCTTTTCCCCTGCCGCCAGGAAGGTGCCGGCCCCAAAGGTCAGACCCAAGAGGGTTTCCTCCTGGGGTAGGGGAAAAGCGCGCCACACCTTCCCCTCCCGGGAGAGAAGGAGGGCCTCGCCCGCGGCCACGAAGCGGTCTTCCCCGTAGGCCACGGCGTAGAGCCACTTCTGCACGGGGGTTTCCACCTTTACCCAACGCTTTCCGTTAGGGGAGAGGAGGATGGTTCCCCGCTCGCCCACCGCCACGTACTGGCCTCTTCCCCAGCCCACGCCAAGGAGCCAGGCCGGCACCCGGGCCTCGAGGGTCCAGGCGGTACCCTCGGGGGAGAAGAGGACGATCCCCATGGGTCCCTCGTGCCCCACGGCCACGAAGCCCTGGGGCCCAAAGGCCACGCTCCAGAGTTGCTGACCCGTCCCGGGATGGATGGGCTTCCAGGCAAGGCCGTCCTCGGAGGTGTAGAGGGCCAGGCCCCAACCCACGGCCACGAAGCGGCTTCCGTTCCAGGCCACCCCCGTGAGGAAAGGGGCTCCCTCCAGGACCGCTTGGTGCCAGCGCATACCATCGGAGGAGGTCAGGACCGTGCCCCCTTCCCCCACCACCACCCAAAGTCGTTCGCTCCGCGCAATGCCGAAGAGACCCTTCCATGTTCCCGAAGCCTGGCGGTGCCAGCTCCGCCCGTCTTGCGAGGTGAGGATGAGGCCGCCCCAGCCCACGGCCAAGAAGAGGCCTTGGGCAAAGGCCACGGCGTTGAGGATGCCCGGGGCTGGCAACGTTTCAAAGTGCCTTCCATCTTGTGAAACCAAGATGATGTGGTCCCCCACGGCCACGAAGCGGCCTTGGGCGAAGGCTACACCCCAGAGGTTCCTGTCCAACCCCAAGGGCACCGGCTCCCAAGCCCTGCCGTCCCCGGAGGTCAGGACCAGCCCTTCCATGCCCACGGCCACGTAGCGCCCCCTGCCGTAGGCCACCCCCCAAAGGCCCCTGTGCTCCAGAGGTGTTCCTTTGCTTGGCTCCAGGGGGCCCCCAGGGGGTCCCTGCAACCGGGTGGCCTTGCCCCCCACCACCACCCGCCGACCCTCCCCCAGGGCCGAGGCGGTGAGGGCCTCGAGGGTGGGGGTGGGTACCTCGTGCCAGGAGAGGCCGTCCGGGCTTTCCAGGAGGAGGCCATACCAGCCGGTGGCCACGAAGCGGTCCTCCTGCCAGGAGACGTGCAGCAAGGGGGTGGAGCGCACCCACCAACCAGCGGGAGACATCCGCAAGGCCTCCAGCACGGCGCCTCCTTGTCCAGAGTCTAAGGGAGGGAGCTTTTCGCAACAAGTCCCTATAGCCCCCCCGAGAAGGCGGTTGGGGTTGCCGGTATACTTGGCCCCGTGCTGGGCCTTTTCCACGCGGCCAGGGCACTGGGGATGCGCCCGGCGCTACTGGAGTCTTTGGGGCCGAGGACCCCTTTTGCCCGGCTTTCCCTTCTGGGGGTGCGTCCCGCCCACCGCCTCGAGGTGTGGGAGGGCCGGCTTTACCTGGACGGGAGGCGGGTGGGGGAGGCTTTGGACCTCTTCCGCTACCTGGAAAGGGGTCTGGGGAAGGGATACTTCCCTGCCTGGATGGGGTTTTTCGCCTACGAGTTCGCCCGGCACCTGGGCCTTCCCACCCACGGGCCCCTGCCGGGCCTCCCCGAAGCGGCCTTCTACTACTACCCCGAGGGCTTCGCCCTCCTGGAGGGCCGCCTGGTGGAGCGGCCTTCCTTTCCCCTGGAACCCGTGCCCTATCTGCCCCCGCCCTTGCCCCACTATCCTCTGGTTTCCGACTTCCCCCAAGGGGCCTTCCTCCAAGGGGTCCTGGAGGTGCAGGAAAGGATCCGCGCCGGGGTGGTCTACCAGGTGAACCTCTCCCACCGCTTCCGCCTCCTGGGCCCCGTGGACCCCCTCCTCCTCTACGCCCGGCTCCGGGCCCTGAACCCTTCCCCCTTCATGGGGCTTCTGGAGGGGGAAGGCTGGGCGGTGGTCTCGGGGAGCCCGGAGAGGCTTTTCCAGAAGGTGGGGGCCCGGGTCCTGGCCCGGCCCATCGCCGGCACCCGGCCTAGGGGAGGGAGCCCGGAGGAGGACCTGAGCCTGGAGGCAGAGCTTTTGGCCTCGGCCAAGGAGCGGGCGGAGCACGCCATGCTGGTGGACCTCCTCCGCAACGACCTGGCCCGTGTGGCCCTGCCGGGGACGGTGCGGGTGCGGGAGCTTTTCACCGTGGAGCGCTATGCCCACGTGATGCACCTGGTCTCCGAGGTGGAGGGCTATACCCGGGCCGCCTTGGGGGAGGTTTTCGCCAGCCTCTTTCCCGGCGGGACCATCACCGGGGCCCCCAAGGGCACGGTGATGGCGGCCATAAGGGAGCTGGAGCCCGTCCCCCGGGGGCCCTACACCGGGAGCCTGGGGTACGCCTCGGGCCGGGGAGCGGACTTCAACATCCTCATCCGCTCCTTCCAACGGGTGGGGGAGGAGGTCCTCTTTTCGGCGGGGGCGGGGATCGTCATCGCCTCGGACCCAGGGGCAGAGTACCGGGAAACCCTGCACAAGGCGGAAAGCCTCCTCCTGGCCCTGGAGCGGGGCCGTCCAGGCCGGAGGCCCGAACCCCCCAAGGCCACCGCCGCCTGGGCCCCACCCCCGCCCCCCAGGCGGGTGCGGGCCCGGGTGCTCTTCCTGGAGAACCGGGACTCCTTCAGCTACAACCTGGTGGACTACCTGCGGGCCCTGGGGGCCGAGGTGGAGGTGGTGGACCAAGAGGAGGTCCCCCGCTTCCAGGGCTTCACCCACCTGGTGGTGGGCCCGGGGCCCAAGGATCCCTTCACCGCGGGCCGGGTGCTGGAGTGGACCCAGAGGGCCGTGGCGGAGGGCCTTCCCTTCCTTGGGGTCTGTCTCGGCCACCAGGCCCTGGGGGTGGCCTTGGGGGCGGAGCTTTACCGGGAAAGGCCGGTGCACGGGGAGGCCCACTCCATTTTCCATAGCGGGGAAAGGCTTTTTGCCGGTCTACCCAATCCCCTTCCCTTTGCCCGGTACCATTCCTTGGCCCTGCGAAACCTTCCTTCCCATATACGCCTTCTGGCCTGGACGGCGGAGGGGGTACCCATGGCCATTTGGGACGGCAGGCAGGCTTATGGCGTCCAGTTCCACCCGGAGAGTATCCTGTCCCCGTGGGGGATGGAGCTTTTGGCAAGGTTCCTGGAAGAGGCCTAAGGCGGGTGCTCCTAAAAGGGGAGCCTTTCAGCGAGCCCCTTCCGGAAGGGTTTTTGTACCATGGCCTAAGCGTCTTCACCACCTTGCGGGTGGAAAGGGGAGAAGCCCTTTGGCTGGAGGATCACCTCCACCGCCTGCGCCGGCATGCTTCGGCCTTGGGGCTTCCCTATCCGGGGGATGGGGCATTCCTAAAAGACCTCGAGGCCCTTAAGAAGGAGCTTGCCCGTCTGCCTTGCCTTCGCCTCCGCTTCACCGTGGGGGAGGGGGTATGGCTTTCCGAGGCCCGGCCCTATACCCCCCTTCCCCTAGCCGCCTACCAAGAGGGGGTGCGGGTTCTCCTGACCCCCTACCGGGTGCATCCGGACCTGTACCGCTTCAAGACGGGCAACTACCTCCCGTACCGCCTGGCCTTGAAGGAGGCGGAGGGGCAGGGGGCCTTTGAGGGGCTTTTGCAGGATGGCGAGGGCTACGTGGTGGATGGAAGCCGCACCAGCCCTCTTCTTTACCGGGATGGGGTGCTCTTTCTTTTGGAGGGGGGCATCGAGGGCATCACCCGGGAACAGGTGGCCCGGGTAGCCCGGGAGATGGGCCTTCGGGTGGAGCGGGCCCGGCTTTACCCCTGGGAGCTTCCCCTGGCCGCGCCCCCCCCTCTTCCCCCCCACCAGGCACTGCGCCGCCGGGGAGGAGAGCGGGAGGGAGCGAGGGGGGTGTTGCTCCTGGCGGGAAGCGGGGTGGGGCTTTTGCCCGTGGGGCCGCTTCCCGAGGCCTTGGCCCCCTTGGTGGAGCGCTTCCTTCCCGCCTGCTATACTAAATAGCGGTACCTCCAGCCCATCCTCATGGGCTGGTGCCCCTTTTTACGCGGAGGGAAGGGATGAAGAAGCCGGTTTACCTGACCCCGGAAGGCTTTAGGCGCCTTCAGGAGGAGCTGCATCACCTGAAGACCACCAAGCGGCAGGAGATTTCCGCCGACTTTGAACAGGCCCTGGAGGAAGGGGATTTAAGGGAAAACGCCGGTTACGACGAGGCGCGCCGGGCCATGTGGCAGAACGAGGCCCGCATCGCCCAGCTGGAGGACCTCCTGGCCCGGGCGGTGGTGGTGGAGGGGAATGGCTCCTACGACCAGGTGGCCCTGGGCTGCCAGGTGGAGCTGGAAACCGAATCCGGGGAAAGGCTTTCGTTGGCCATCGTGGGTAGCCACGAGGCGGATATTTTCAGCGGCAAGATCTCGGACGAGTCCCCCCTGGGCCAAGCGCTTTTAGGTAAGAAGGTGGGGGACGTGGTGGAGATAAGGGGCAAGAAGGGAGCCCAGGTCTACACCATCCTGGAGATCAAGCCCCTATAGTTCTGCGGTGAGCGTAGGTGTGGCCTTAAGGGGGCCTAGGGCCTCTTCCGCATGGTGCTTCAGGGCGAAGAATAGCCTTTCCAGGGGAGCGTCTTCCAGGTAGGGGAGGGCCTCGCTACCCGGGAGGTGGAGGATGGCCCGGAGGGCCTCCACGCCCTTTTCCCCCAAGTAGATGCCCTCCTCCCCGCGCGGGCCGGACCCGTGCACGAGGCGGCCTGCTTTCAGATATAGGCCGGGCCCCAGAAGGTTTGGGCTTAAGCCCCCCGCCTTCACCACCCGCCATCCGGCCCATACCAGGGGCAGAAGGGGCCTTTCGTGCTTGGCGATGCCCCTCAGGCCAGAGATGAAGACCGGATAGATCCTGGGGGCGGCCTCCGGGGAGGCTAAGCGGTAGGAGAGCTCCGCCAGAAAAGAGGCCAGAAGGAAGCGCCTGGGTTCCTCCAGGCCGTGTAGCCTCCCCAGAAGCTCCGCCTGGGTAAGCGTGGGAAGGCCTTCTCCTTTGGTGTAAAGCTGGAAGCGCACGTGATGGAACAGGGAGAGCCTGCCCGAGCGCCCCGAGGGCCGCACCCCCTTGCGGGCCACGGCCTCGAGGCTCCCTTGAGGGGTCAGGAAACGTAGGAGAAGATCCCCTTGGGGCAGGGCCTTACGCCCCACCACCACGCCTTCCTCCAGACGATAACGCTCCACCATTCCAGTGTATGCTTAGAGTATGGAACGGAGCTTGCGCGACATCCTGGAATGGGTGGTCTTGGGCCTCTTGGTGGTGGTGGGGGTCCTTTTGGCCCTTTGGGTGGGGGGATGGGTGTTCACCTTCTTGGGCCGGGTACTCCTTGCGCTTTCCGGCTTGATCTGGGAACTTTTGAAGTTCGCTATCCCTTTGCTGATCCTGGCGGCCATCGGCTACGGGGTGGTTTACCTATTGCAGAAGCGCACCGCATAGGGTAGCGGCTCGAGGAAAGCCTGGGGCTTGAGATAAGTGCCCGGCCCCCGTTTAAGGGGTTGGGCTTCTCTTTAGGGTGTTTCATACCCTTGACGAAGGGGACGTTAGGGGTGTACGCATTCCCCCAATAGAAGAGAGGGAGCATGGACCGCAGGTTTCTGTTGAGGCTAGGAGCTTTTCTGGGGGTGGGTTCCCTGTTGGGAGCCCGGGCCAACGAGCGGGTGGCCTACAAAGACTTCGAGAAGGAAACCCCGGTGGCCGTGGTGTACCACCTGGACTTCGGGGACCCCAACCGCTTTGGGCAGATGCTGACCAACATCAGCAACCACCTCTCCGTCTACGACAACGACCCCTTCAAGGTCCCGGGACCCGCATGGGTGCGTATAATGCCCCCATGCGGGTTCTCTTCATCGGCGATGTGATGGCTGAGCCCGGCCTAAGGGTGGTGAGCCTTCACCTGCCGGATATTCGGGATCAGTACGATCTGGTCATAGCTAACGGGGAGAACGCCGCCAAGGGTAAGGGGTTGGACCGCCGTTCCTACCGCATCCTGCGCGAGGCGGGGGTGGACCTGGTTTCCCTGGGAAACCACGCTTGGGATCACAAGGAGGTCTACGAGCTCTTGGAACGGGAGCCCGTGGTGCGGGCCTTAAACTACCCTCCCGGCACCCCAGGGCGAGGGTGGTGGCGGCTTGACGCAGGTGGGGAGAGCCTTCTCTTCGTGCAGGTGATGGGCCGGGTCTTCATGGATCCCCTGGACGATCCCTTCCGCACCCTGGATGCCCTTTTAGCCCAGGAGAAGGCGGATTACATCCTGGTGGAGGTGCATGCCGAGGCCACCAGCGAGAAGATGGCCCTGGCCCACTACCTGGATGGCCGGGTTACCGCTGTGCTGGGCACCCACACCCATGTGCCCACCCTGGACGCCATGCGCTTGCCGAAGGGCACCCTGTACCAGACCGATGTGGGCATGACCGGTACGTATGCATCCATCATCGGCGGGGAGGTGGAGACCTTCCTGGCCCGCTTCCTTACGGGCAGGCCCCAACCTTTTCGGGCTGCCCAGGGAAGGGCGCGTTTCCACGCCACCGAGCTGGTTTTGGAGGGCGGCAAAGGGGTTTCCATAGGCCCTTACGTGTGGGAGGAGCCGTGAAGCCTGCGAGGGAGGATACCTTTGACCTTTTGCGGGCAGAGGTGGACCTTCTGGGCCGCCTTTTGGGCGAGGCCATCCGGGCGGTTTCGGGGGAACGTTTTTTCGCCTTGGTGGAGGAGGTGCGCCTCCTATCCAAGGCCCGACGACAGGGGGACGAAGGAGCGAGGACCACCCTTTTGAAACGGGTGGAGGGGCTTTCCCTCGAGGAGGCCGAGGCCCTGGTGCGGGCCTTTACCCACTACTTCCACCTGGTCAACCTGGCGGAGGAGAGGCACCGGGTGCGGGTGAACCGCCTTAGGGCTGAGGCGGAAACCCCAGAGAGCCCGAGGCCCGAGGGCTTCTTGGCCCTAGCCAGGGCCTTGAAGGAAAGGGGGCTTTCCCTGGAAGAGGTGGAGGCCCACCTGAACCGGCTGGAGCTATGGCTCACCTTTACCGCCCATCCCACCGAAACCCGCAGGCGGACCCTAAGGCATCATTTGGAAAAATTACAGGAAGAGCTGGAGGCCCAAGACCGTTCCCGCTTGGCGGCCAGGGTGGCCCTGCTCTATGCCACCGAGGAGGTGCGCAAGGCCAGGCCCACGGTGGAGGACGAGATCAAAGGCGGGCTTTACTACCTGCCCACCACCCTCTGGCAGGCGGTACCCCGGGTGGTGGAGGGCCTCGAGGCTGCCCTGGAGAAGGTCTATGGCAAGCGTCCCCGCCTGAAGAGCCCGGTGCGCTTCAGGAGCTGGATCGGGGGGGACCGGGATGGCAACCCCTTCGTTACCCCTGAGGTGACCGCCTTTGCCGCTCGATATGCCCGCCAGGTGGCCCGGGAGCGGTTTTTGCTGGAACTGGAAAACCTGGTGCGGGACCTTTCCCTTTCCGAAAGCAAAGTTCCCGTGCCCAGGGGGGTGCGGGAGGGAGGGGAGGAAACGGAGCGCTTCCCCGGGGAGCCCTACCGGCGGTTCTTCGCCAGGCTTTATGCCCGTCTGGAGAAGGGTGAGGTGAGCACGGAGGAGCTTTTGCGAGCCCTGAGGGTGGCAGAGGAGGGCCTGGCCTCCGTGGGCTTGGAACAGGTGGCGGCCTCCTTCCTCCGTCCCCTCGAGGCCCGCCTTTTCGCCTTCGGCCTGGAGCTTGCGCCCTTGGACCTGAGGGAGGAGTCCGGGAAACTCCTGGAGGCGGCGGCGGAACTCCTGAGGGTTGGGGGGGTCCACCCCGATTTCCTCTCCTTGTCCCCCGAGGCCCAGGAGGCCCTCCTCACCGAGGAGTTGAGAAGCGCCCGTCCCCTTCTGCCCGTGGGCCATGAGCCCCAGGGGGAGGCCCTGCGGGTGGCGCTCGGGGCCTTTCGGGCCTGGCGGGACAAGGGGGCCCACGTGGTGTCCATGACCCACCACCCCGGGGATCTCCTTGCTGTGTTCCTTCTCGCCCGGGAGGTGGGGCTTTACCGGCCGGGAGCCCCGTTGCCCCTGGATGTGGTGCCCCTCTTTGAGACCCTCGAGGACCTCCACCGGGCCCCGGAGGTGCTCACCCGCCTTCTGCAAAACCCCGTCTTCCTGGCCCACGCCCGGGGCCGGGGCGGGGTGGAGATCATGATCGGCTACTCTGACTCCAATAAGGACGCTGGCTTCCTAGCCGCCAATCTGGCCCTTTACGAGGCCCAGGAGACCTTGGCCAAGGTGGGGCAGAGCTTCGGCCTGCCGGTTTTCTTCTTCCACGGCCGGGGTACCTCCACCGCCCGGGGCGGGGGGCCTGCGGGCCGGGCCATCGCCAGCCTGCCCCCCAGGAGCGTGGGGCACCGCATCCGCCTCACGGAACAGGGGGAGGCCCTGGCGGATCGGTACAGCCACCCCGAGCTGGCCGTGCGCCACCTGGAGCAACTTCTCTTTTACTTCGCCCAGGCGGCCTTGGGCGAGGGGGTGGAGCCTAGACCTGAGTGGCGGGAGGCCCTGTGGCAGGCAGGGGAGGAGAGCATGCGCCGCTACCGAGCCCTTTTGGCCCAGGAGGGTTTCTTCCCCTTTTTCGAGGCCTTTACCCCCATCCGGGAGATCGGGGAACTCCCCATCGCCAGCCGTCCTGTGTACCGCCACGGCCGGGTGCGGGAGATCCGCGACCTCAGGGCCATTCCCTGGGTGATGGCCTGGACCCAGGTGCGCCTGCTCCTGCCCGGCTGGTACGGGCTTACGGCCCTGGAGGCCTTGCCCCTGGACCTTCTCAGGCAGATGTACCGGGAGTGGCCCTTCTTCGCCACCACCCTGGAGAATGCCGCCATGGCCTTGGCCAAGGCGGACCTGGGGGTAGCGGAGCTTTACCTGCGCCTGGTTCCGGAAAAGCTACACTCCCTCTTCCACAGCCTTGCCCAGGAGTACCAAAAGACGGTGGCGCTTTTGGAAAGCATCTTCCAGGCTCCCCTCCTTCACAACCAAAAGACCTTGGAAAGGCAGATCGCCTTGCGCAACCCCTACGTGGACCCCATCAACTTCGTGCAGGTGGAGCTTCTCCGCCGCTACCGCGCTCCTGGGGGCAGGGAGGATGAGGCCTTGAAGAAGGCCCTTCTCCTTTCCATCCTGGGGGTGGCGGCGGGCCTTAGAAATGCGGGTTAAGATGGAGGTCGATGGAGCTTGGCCAGCATCCTGACCAGCGGGTGGGCGTTTTCGTGGACACCCAGAACCTTTACCACTCCGCTCGGGACTACTACGAGCGCAACGTGAACTTTGAAAGCCTCCTGCGCTTTGCCGTGGGGGGAAGGCGTCTGGTGCGGGCCACCGCCTATGTGGTGGAGAAGGAGGGAGATACCTCCGCCTGGCCCTTCATCTACAAGCTTTCCACCATCGGCTACCGGGTGCGGCGCATGTACCTCACGGTGAAGGAGTTGGGTGAGGGGGGCAAGCCCATCTACGAGGGGAACTGGGACATGGGCATCGCCGCGGACATGGTGCGGCTTATGCCCCACCTGGATGTGGTGGTCCTGGGAAGCGGGGATGGGGACTTTGTGGAGATCCTCGAGGTCCTCATGGAACGGGGCATCCGGGTGGAGGTGATCGCCTTCCGGGAGACCACCGCCCAGAAGCTCATCGATGCCGTGGACCGCTTCGTGCACCTTCCTGATATCCCCAATGCCTTCATGGAGCCCAAGAACACGGAGCGATGAGCCTCGAGGCCTACGACTACTTCCTGCCCGAAGAGCTCATTGCCCAGGAGGGGGTGGAACCCCGGGACGCGGCGCGGATGCTGGTGGTCTACCGGGAGGGCCTCTTCCGGGCCGAGCACCGCCAGGTCAGGGACCTTCCCGAATACCTCCGCCCGAGGGATGTGCTGGTGTTTAACGAGAGCAAGGTAATCCCCGCCCGCCTCTTGGCCCAAAGGCCCACGGGGGGAAGGGTGGAGGTGCTCTTGGTACGGGAAAGGACTCCAGGGCTTTGGGAGGCCCTGGTGGGTCCCGGCCGCAAGGCCAAGCCTGGCACCAGGCTCCGCTTTCTATCTCCCCGGGACCTCCGGGTGGTTCCGGATCTCGAGGCGGAAGTGGTGGGGGTGGAGGAGGGCGGGGTACGGCTTCTCCGCTTCCAAGGGGATCTGATGGCCCACCTGGAGGAGGTGGGGGAGGTGCCCCTGCCCCCCTACATCAAGACCAAAATCCCTCCGGAACGCTACCAGACCGTGTACGCCAAGCGCCCGGGTTCCGTGGCCGCCCCTACCGCGGGCCTCCACTTCACCCCAGAGCTCCTCTCCCGCCTGAGGGGCATGGGGGTGGAGCTCCGCTTCCTGAGCCTGCACGTGGGCCCCGGCACCTTCCGCCCGGTGAAGGGGGATCCCGAGGAGCACGAGATGCATCCTGAGCCCTACGAAATCCCTGAGGAAACGGCGGAAGCCATCAACCGGGCCAAGGAGGAGGCCCGGCGGGTGGTGGCAGTGGGCACCACCGTGGTGCGGGCCCTGGAAAGCGCTTACCGGGAGGGGGTAGGGGTAGTGGCTGGGGGAGGGGAGACCCGGCTATTCATCCGGCCGCCCTATACCTTCCGGGTGATCGATGGTCTTTTCACCAACTTCCACTTGCCCCGCTCCACCCTGATCATGCTGGTGGCTGCCTTTTTGGGCTACGAACGAACCATGGAGGCCTACTGGCTGGCCGTGGCGGAGCGGTACCGGTTCTACTCCCTGGGGGACGCCATGCTTATCCTCTAGGCAGTTCCTCAAAAACGTTGGCTGGGCGGTCTAGGTCTAGGGCAGGGCGAACCTGTGGCTGGCCCGGAGGAGGTCTAGGGCCAGGGCTTCCATGCGCCTCCTTAGGAAAAGGGGGGCTAGCCAAGCCTCGGGGATGGCTTCCTTGCCGTAGAAAGCTCCCGCCAGCTGGCCGTAGACCGCACCCACGGTGTCCGCATCCCCACCCAGGTTCACCGCGCGGAGCATGCCCTCGGCAAAGGAGGAGGTGGTGGCGAAGGCGAAGAGGGCGGCCTCGAGGGTCCCTGGAGCGTACCCCGGTCCCTCCTCTGGCTCGTTCCAGAAGCCTCCTTCCGCCACCCGGCGCACCGCGGGGTGCAGGTCGCGGTCCCGGAAGGGTTCCAGGCGCAAGAGTTCCTCCTTGGAAGCCCCCTCCAGGGCTTCTTTTAGGAGCCAGGCCAGAAACTCCGTGGCCTCCAAGGCTTCCCGGGCCCCGTGGGTGGTGCGGGCGGAAAGGCGGGCCAGCTGGAGCAGGTTGGGGTGCTGGCGGTAGGCCAGGACCAGGGGGGCGAGGCGCATCAGGGGGCCGTTGCCTGCCCCTTCCTCATCCCCGCAAAAGGGGTCCCCCGTGCGGGCGAAGCGCTCCAGGGCCCTTCGGGTGGCGTTCCCGATGTCGAAGCAGTAGCCCTTGGCGCTCAGGTACCCCTCCCGGTACCAGCGCAGGTAGCGCGCCATCTGGTCCTGGGGGTCAAAGCCCTTCTCTACCAGGCTTTCCGCCAGGCAGAGGGCCATGCTGGTGTCGTCGGTCCAGGCCCCTGGGAAGAGGTCATGGGGTCCGCCCCCTTTCATGCCTGCGACCAGGGGAAAGCTCCCCTTGGGCTGGAACTCCACCTGGGCCCCCAGGGCGTCCCCCACGGCCAGGCCCAGCAAGGCCCCGAGGTAGCGGTCCTGGAGTCTCCGCAACGCCTCCACCCAAGCCTGGGCTTCCCTGGGGCCGAGGAGGGTGGGGTGGCGGGTGGGGGCGAACCAGGCAAGGAGGGAGGGAAGGTCCTCGAGGCCCGGACCTTCCCCTCCTTCCCCCAGGAGGAGCTTATGGTCCCCATCGGCCAGCCACACCATGCCTAAGAGGTTCCCTTCCGCCTGGGTTCCCGGGGGAAGGGGGTGACCCAGGTGCACCGCATCCACCTCCTCCCCGTCCGCAGGGTTGATCAGGCCGGGGATAAGGCCGTAGTTCACGGGGGCCGGTTGGTCCACGGCCACCAGGGTTAGGCGTCCCTCCTTCCAGGCATAGCGGAAGGGGCTTCCCTTGCTCCACTCCACCACCATGCGTAGCCGCATCATGCCAAGTTTAGGAGGAGGCGGGCCAAGGTGAGGTAGATGAGCAGGCCCGTGACGTCGGTGAGGGTGGCGATGAGGGGGTTGGAGAGAAGGGCCGGGTCCACCCCGAGGCGCCTCAGGGCAAAGGGCAGGAGGGCTCCCACCAGGTTGGCAAAGAGGACGATGAGGAAGAGGGCTAGGCCCACCACCGGCACCAGGGCCCACTGCCCGTCCAGGACCACCTTGCCCAGGAGGAAGAGGGCCAGGGTGAGGCCCAGGAGAAAGCCCACGGCACCCTCCTTTAGCAGGACTCGGCGCCAGTCCTTAAGATCCAGGTCCCGGGTGGCCAGGGCGCGGATGATGAGGGTGGCCGACTGGTTGCCGGTGTTGCCCCCGGTGCCGATGAGGACCGGGACGTAGAAGGCCAGGGCGGTGACGGCTTCCAGGAGGCTTTCAAACCCTTGGAGGATGGAACTGGTCACCATGCCCGTGAGGATGAGGATCACCAGCCAACGCACCCGGGCCATCCAGAGGGCGATGGGGGAGGCCTGGCTGTAGACCAGGTCGGGCACGTCCACCGCCGCCATACGGTGGATGTCCTCGGTGGCTTCCTCTTCCAATACGTCCAGCACGTCGTCCACCGTGACAATACCCACCAGTATCCCGTCCTCGTCCACCACGGGCAAGACGGTGAAGTCGTAGTCGGCCATGAGGCGGGCTACCTCTTCCTGGTCGGTGTCCGTGCGGGCGAAGACCACCTTGGGGTTCATGATCTCTGCCACCTTGGTCTTCGGATCCGCCACAATGAGGTCCCTCAGGGACAGA
Source organism: Thermus tengchongensis (assembly GCF_021462405.1). NCBI lineage: Bacteria > Thermotogati > Deinococcota > Deinococci > Thermales > Thermaceae > Thermus > Thermus tengchongensis. The sequence goes on from NZ_JAKEDU010000004.1 coordinate 169,984, forward strand.
ACCCCCTTGAGGCGGCCTGCCTCGTCCACCACGTAAATGTAGTAAATGGTTTCCGCATCGGGGGCGGCCCGGCGCAGGAAGCGAATGACCTCCTCCACGGTCATGCCCTCCCGCACCGCCACGTACTCGGGGGTCATGAGGCCCCCCGCCTCGTCCTCCTCGTACCGGGTGAGCTCCTCCACCTCGGCCCGGGTCTTGGGGTCCAGGGCCTCCTTGAGGCGGCGGAAGAGGGCGGGGTCTTCCTCCTCCACCGCCTGGAGGGCGTCGGCCAGGTCGTCCAGGGAGAGCTCCTCCAAGAGCTCTTGCACCCGCCAGGGAGGCAGGGTTTTTAAGTACTCCGCCTGCGCCTCCGCAGGTAGGTTGGCGAAAACCTCCGCCGCTCGGTCCTTGGGGAGGAGGGTGAGGACCACGTAGCGGTGTTCCCCCTCGAGGTCATTCCACACGGCCAAGAGGTCCTGGGGATGGGTTTCCTCCAGAAGCCTCTTTAGCTTCAGGGTGTCGCCTTCTTGCAGGGCTTGGCGCAGAGGGGAAAGGGTCGTCTCCACAGGCGGCCTCCTTTCTCCCGAAGGCCGCCTGAGGCGGCCTTCAGGGCCTAGGACTCGAGGGCAAAGCCCCTAGCATACCTTCCTTAGCCTAGGGTTCCCGGTGGGGACCGTCAACCGTGCCCACTAGAAATGTGGGAAAAATTGAGGTTGACACGCTCAAGGGGTCTGGCCTATCCTAAGGCCCGGCCTGGTGGCCGGGAGGCTCATGTTTGCGAAGCTGGCGGGAAGACTGCAGGAGGCCATAGACCGCTTAAGGGGACGTGGCCGTATCACCGAGGAGGACCTGAAGGCTACCCTCAGGGAGATCCGTCGGGCCCTGATGGAGGCCGACGTGAACCTGGAGGTGGTGAGGGCCTTCGTGGAAAGCGTCCGGGAGAAGGCCCTGGGCCAGAAGGTCCTGGAAAGCCTCACCCCGGCGGAGGTGGTGCTGGCCACGGTCTACGAGGCCCTGAAGGAGGCCTTGGGCGGGGAACCCCGCTTCCCTACCCTGAAGAACCAGAACCTGTGGTTCCTGGTGGGGCTCCAGGGATCCGGTAAAACCACCACCGCGGCCAAGCTGGCCCTTTTCTACAAGGGGAAGGGAAGGAGGCCCCTGCTGGTGGCGGCCGACACCCAGCGCCCGGCAGCCCGGGAGCAGCTTCGCATCCTGGGGGAAAAGATCGGGGTACCGGTCCTGGAGGTGCAGGATGGGGAGAGCTTTGAGTCCATCCGCCGCCGGGTGGAGGAGAGGGCCAGGCAGGAGGTTCGCGACCTCATCCTGGTGGACACCGCCGGGCGCCTGCAGATCGACGAGCCCTTGATGGCGGAGCTTGCCCGCCTCAAGGAGGCCCTGAGTCCTGACGAGGTGCTTCTGGTCCTGGATGCCATGACGGGCCAGGAGGCCCTTTCGGTGGCCAAGGCCTTCGACGAGCGGGTGGGGGTCACGGGGCTCATCCTCACCAAGCTGGATGGGGATGCCCGAGGTGGGGCGGCCCTCTCCGCCCGGCACGTGACGGGGAAGCCCATCTACTTCGCTGGGGTCTCCGAGCGCCCCGAGGGTCTGGAGCCCTTCTACCCCGACCGGCTGGCGAGCCGCATCCTGGGCATGGGGGATGTGGCCACCCTGGCGGAAAAGGTTCGGGCTGCGGGCCTCGAGGCCGAAACCCCCAAGTCCGCCAAGGAGCTCACCCTGGAGGATTTTCTTAAGCAGATGCAGAACCTCAAGCGCCTGGGCTCTTTCTCAGAGATCCTCGCCATGCTGCCCGGGGTGGGTAAGGCCTTGCCCGCTGGGCTCCAGGTGGACGACAAGGCCATCAAGCGCCTGGAGGCCATCGTCCTTTCCATGACCCCCGAGGAGCGAAAGGACCCCCGCATCCTGAATGCCTCCCGGCGTAAGCGCATCGCCAGGGGAAGCGGCACCAGCGTGCAGGAGATCAACCGCTTCATCAAGGCCTTCGAGGAAACCAAGGCCCTAATGAAGTCCCTGGAGAAGAACAAGGGCCGGGGACTCATGGGAATGTTCAGGAGGTAGGAAGGAATGGTAAAGATCCGGCTTTCTCGTTTCGGCTCCAAGCACAACCCGCACTACCGCATCGTGGTCACCGACAGCCGCAGGAAGCGCGACGGCGCCTACATCGAAAAGATCGGCTACTACGATCCCCGCAAGACCACTCCCGAGTGGCTGAAGGTGGACGTGGAACGGGCCAAGTACTGGCTTTCCGTGGGGGCCCAGCCCACGGACACCGCCCGGAGGCTTCTCCGGCTGGCGGGGGTTTTCCGGAAGGAAGGCTAGGGGTTAGGGTCCCTGATGGCGCCGGTGGGTGTACCCACCCGGCGCCTTTGCCTTAACATGGGGCCATGAAGGACTTGGTGGAGTATTTGGCCAAGAGCGTGGTGGACCAGCCGGAGCGGGTCCGGGTGCAGGAAAGGCGTACCCGGGAAGGTCCCCTTTACGTGGTGGAGGTGGCACCGGAGGACAAGGGCCGGCTCATCGGCAAGCAGGGCCGGGTCATTGAGTCCATCCGTACCCTGGTAAGGGCCTACGCCAAGCGCAAGGTGGGGGTGGAGGTGCGCTAGGCTCCCGGGGCTTTGGCATAATGGATTAGGGATGCGCCTGGTGGAGATCGGTCGGTTCGGTGCCCCCTATGCCCTGCGCGGGGGGCTAAAGTTCCGGGGTGAGCCGGTGGTGGCTCACCTGGAGCGGGTCTACGTGGAAGGGCATGGCTGGCGGGCGGTGGAGGATCTCTACCAGGTGGGGGATGACCTGGTGGTTCACCTGGCGGGGGTTTCCAGCCGGGAGCTGGCCGAGCCCTTGGTGGGCCTCCGGGTGTATGCCGAGGTGGAGGAACTTCCCCCCCTCGAGGAGGGCCGGTACTACTACTTTGCCCTTATTGGCCTACCCGTTTACGTGGGGGGCTTAAAGATGGGGGAGGTGGTGGACATCCTGGACGCAGGAGCCCAGGATGTCCTGGTGATCAGGGGCGTGGGGGAAAGGCTTCGCGACCAAACGGAGCGCCTGGTACCCCTGCAGGCGCCCTATGTACGGGTGGGGGAGGAGGGTATCCACGTGGAGCCCATCCCCGGCCTCTTTGACTGAATGCGCTACACTATCCTCACCCTTTTCCCCGGCCTCATACGCCCCTGGCTTTCGGAATCTCTCCTGAAGAAGGCCCAGGAGCGGGGTCTCATCCAGGTGGAGGTGGTGGACCTTAGGGCCTATGGCCTGGGGCGGCACCGCACCGTGGACGACACCCCCTATGGGGGCGGGGCGGGGATGGTGATCCGCCCCGACGTGGCGGTGGCGGCTTTGGAAACAGTGCTCCCCGCGGACGAGGTGATCCTCCTCTCCCCGGCGGGGGAACCCTTCACCCAACGGGTGGCGGAGGAGCTGGCCCGAAGGGATCACCTGGTCCTGCTTTCCGGGCGGTACGAGGGATTTGACGCCCGGGTGGAGGCCTTTGTGACCCGCTCCCTTTCCATCGGGGACTACGTGCTCATGGGGGGGGAGGTGGCAGCCCTGGCGGTGCTGGAGGCCACCGCCCGGCTCATCCCTGGGGTGATCGGGGATCCGGAAAGCCACCGGAGGGATTCCTTTGTCCGCGGGCTCCTGGACCACCCCCACTACACCCGCCCCCCGGAGTTCCGCGGGCTTCGGGTGCCGGAGGTTCTCCTTTCGGGAAACCACCCTGAGGTGGATCGGTGGCGCAGGCGGGAAGCCTTGAGGAAGACCCTTGCCGTGAGGCCGGAACTGGTGCGGGAGGCCAGGCTTGGGCCCCTCGAGGTGGCCTGGCTTGCGGAAATAGACCGCGAGGGCTAGACTTAGGTTTGTTGCCCATGAACCCCTCGGGGTTCCTCTGGGAGGGAGGAGAACATGAACCGAGGAGCGCTGCTTAAGGTAGTAGAGGCCAAGTATACCCGCGCCGATCTCCCCGAGTTCCGGCCCGGCGACACCGTGCGGGTGGCCTACCGGGTGAAGGAGGGCAACCGCACCCGGGTGCAGAACTTTGAGGGCATCGTCATCAAGATCAAGCGGAACGGGTACAACACCAGCTTCACCGTGCGCAAGGTGAGCTACGGCGTGGGGGTGGAGCGCATCTTCCCCCTGAACTCCCCCCTCATCGAGAAGATCGAGATCGTCCAGCGGGGCCGGGCCCGGCGGGCCAAGCTCTACTTCATCCGCGAGCTTTCCGAAAGGGAGATCCGCCGCAAACTCCGCGCCGACCGCAAGCGCATCGGCCAGGACCAGGAAAGGGCCCAGGTGGCCAAGGAAGAGGCAGAAGCTGCCCAGGACGCTACTCAGGCGGCTTCCGAGGGGGAACCCTCCCCCGAGTAAACCGGGGGCCATTAGGAAGGGCGGGCAAACCCGCCCTTCCTTATTTCTTCGCCAGGAATCCCAGGGACCTTGCCTTTTCCAGGGCTTCCACCCGGTTTCGGACCAAGAGTTTGCCGTAGAGGCTTTCCAGATGGTCCTTCACCGTGTCCGGGGAAAGGCCCAGGGCCTTGGCCATTTCCTTCACGGAAAGCCCTTGGGCCAGGAGGCGGAGGACTTCCTCCTCCCTCGAGGTGAGGCTGGGCAGGTCAGGGGGCTTCAGTTTTTCCTCCCCCTGGGCCACGCGGAGAAGGCGCCTTTTGAGCTCGGGAGCGGAGAGCTCCTTGGAAAAGTAGGCGTCAGCCCCGGCCAAAAACGCTTCCCGCACCAGGGCGGGCTCCTGGTAGGTGGTGAGGAGGGCGATGAGGCCGGAATACCCCTTCCTCCGGAGCATACGGGTGCACTCTAGCCCATCCAATACGGGCATCCTCAGGTCTAAGAGAACCGCTTCCGGGTTCAAAGCCAGGGTCTTTTCCAAGGCCTCCTTCCCATCCTGGGCCTCAGCCACCACCACGAGCCCTTCCCCCTCGAGGCCCGCCCTAAGCCCTAGGCGGAAAAGGGGGTGGTCGTCGGCGATCAGCACACGGAGGCGGGATCCAGGGTTGCCCATCCTGGCCTTTAGCATAGGCCTGCGGTGTGAAAACGAGGCCAAAGCCTATACTTAGGCTATGCCCTTGACCCTGAACGGCCTTGCCGCCCTTCCCGGCCGGGCGTCGGAGGCCCTGCTCCGCGAGGAGGTGGAGGAAAGCGGTCTGGCTCCCGAGACAATCCTGAATAAGCTTCGGGAGCGCTTGGGCATCATGCGGGATTCCATCCGGAGGGGTCTCGCCTCGGATGCTCCCAGCGTGGCGGGAATGGTGGGGAAGAATGCCAAGACCTTGTGGGAAGCCCCGGATCCCTTGCGGGATCCGCTTTTAAAGCGGGTCCAGGCCTACGCCATGGCGGTCAACGAGGAAAATGCCCGCATGGGTCGGATTGTGGCTGCTCCCACGGCGGGCAGCGCCGGGACGCTTCCCGGAGCCTTGCTGGGAGTGGCGGATCACCTGGGCATCCCCGATGAGGACCTCCTCATGCCCATGGTCCTGGCCGCCGGGGTGGCCAAGATCATCCACCGCCAGATCTACATCGCTGGGGCCAGCGGGGGGTGCCAGGCGGAGATCGGTTCTTCGGCAGCCATGGCGGCAGCCGCCGTTACCGAGCTCCTCGGTGGGAGCCCCGAGGCTTGCGCCCACGCAGCCGCTTTAGCCTTGCAGAACACCCTGGGCTTGGTTTGCGATCCCGTGGGGGGGTTTGTGGAGGTACCCTGCGTGATGCGCAATGGCTTTTACGCCGTTCACGCGGTGAGCGCCGCCTCCATGGCCCTGGCGGGGATAAGGAGCGTGATCCCCCCTGACGAGGTGATCCTGGCCATGGCGGGCATCGGCCGCCTCCTGCCCTTGGAGCTCAAGGAAACGGGCCTGGGGGGGTTAGCGGACACCCCCACGGGGCGTCGGCTGGCCGCCCAGGCCCTGGGGGAGGCTTCCAAGGATTGAGCTATTCCTCCCCTTTGGCTACCGGAACCCCCACCAGGTTGCCCCACTCCGTCCAAGAGCCGTCATAGTTCTTCACGTGGGGGTAGCCGAGGAGGTACTTGAGGACAAACCAGGAGTGGCTGGAGCGCTCGGCGATGCGGCAGTAGACCACCACATCTTTATCCGGGGTGATGCCCGCGGACTGGTAAAGAGCCTGAAGTTCCTCAAACGTTTTAAAGGTGCCGTCGGGGTTTACCGCCTTGGCCCAGGGGATGTTTTTGGCCCCCGGGATGTGGCCGGCCCGCAGGGCTCCTTCCTGAGGGTAGTTGGGCATGTGGGTGAGCTCCCCCCGGTACTCCTCGGGGCTCCGCACGTCCACCAGGGCACCCCTGCCCTCCTTAACCTTGAGGATGTGCTTGAGAACCTCGTCCCGGTAGGCGCGGATGGACTCGTCCCGGTAGGGTACCCGGTAGCTCCCCTTGGGGTAGGTGGGCACCTCGGTGGAAAGGGGACGGCCTTCCTCCACCCACTTTTGCCGTCCTCCGTTCATGAGGCGCACGTCCTGGTGGCCGTTATATTTGAAGAACCAGAAGGCATAGGCGGCCCACCAGTTGTTCTTGTCCCCGTAAAGGACCACGGTGGTGTCGTTGGAGATCCCAAGCCTTTCCATGAGGTTGGCGAACCCCTCTTCGTCCACAAAGTCCCGCACCACCGGATCCCAGAAATCCCGTTGCCAGTCCACCTTCTGTGCCCCAGGAATGTGGCCGGTTTCGTAGAGCAGGATGTCCTCGTCCACCTCGAGGATTCTCACCTTGGGATCCCCCAGGTGCTCCTGGACCCAGTCCGTGCTTACCAGAACCTCGGGATGCGCATAGCCCATACCTCACCTCCCGCCCACAAGATACCCTTGAGCGAGTGAAAGTAAAGAGGGTTCGTGCACATTCCCATCCCGATCCTTGCCAGGAAGGGCTGAGTCTGGTATAAAGGGAACTGCGGGGAGTAGCCGCCCCTTGTGGGGCCAGCCGGTCGTCAGTACGGGAGAGATCCCCGGTCGGCTGGGGCGCCTGAGGGCGCATGGCGAGACCACCTGTATGGGTGGCCTCGGTTTTTGCTACTCCTCGGAAGGAGGTGGACGGGAATGGACATACTGGCGCTCTTGCTCATGGGGCTGGTCTTTGTGGCCAGCCTGGTGATTCAAGGTGGTCTCCAGGCCACCTTTGCCCGGTTCAGCCGGGTGGCCAACAGCCGGGGGCTTACGGGGGCCCAGGTGGCCCGGGCCATCCTGGATGCCCATGGCCTCACCCACGTCCGGGTGGAGCCGGTGCCCGGAGCCCTCACGGATCACTACGATCCTCACGCCAAGGCGGTGCGGCTTTCCGAACCCAACTACGCCTCGCCCAGCCTGGCGGCCCTGGCGGTGGCCGCCCACGAGGTGGGGCATGCGGTCCAGGATGCCCATGGCTACACCTGGCTTCGGGTGCGGGCCAGCTTGTGGCCAGCGGCCAGCCTGGGCACCAACCTGGGCCCGATCCTGGTGGTGGGCGGGTTGATGCTGGGGGCCATCGGTTTGGCCAAGCTCGGGCTTTACCTCTACCTGGCGGTGGCCCTATTCCAGCTGGTGACCCTGCCCGTGGAGTTTGACGCCTCCAGGCGGGCTCTGGAGTTCCTGCGGCGCATGGGCTTCCTCTCCCAGCAGGAGATGGCCCCTGCCCGGCGGGTGCTCACCTGGGCAGCCCTTACCTACGTGGCCGCCTTGGCCAGCTCCTTGGCCACCATCCTTTACTACGCCAGCCTCCTCATGGGCCGGAGGGAGGAGTAGATGCCCCTCCTCCTTTGTCCCAACTGCCAGGTGGGCATGAAGGAGGTGGAAAGGCGCGGGGTCCTCATCGACGTCTGCCCCCAGTGCGGGGGGGTGTGGCTGGATAAGGGGGAGCTGGAGAAACTCCTGGCAGAGGCCAAGGAGGTGGAGCGGGCCTACGAGGAGGAGCGGGAGGCCTACTACCGCAAGGAGGGGAAGCCCTACCGAAAGAAAAAGGGCTTCCTGGAGATCTTTGACCTCTTTGATTAGGCTTTAAGGAAAGCCCCCCGGGGTGGGGTCCCCGGGGGATTTTCCTACACCGCCTTCTTACTCCGCCTTCTTAAGGCGTAGATACCAGCGCTTGTACTCCGTGTACTCGGCCTTCCTGGCCTCGTCGGCCTTGGCCTCATCCAGGGTGGCTGGGGGCTTCACGATGGCGGGATCGCCCGGCTGCCAGTCGGCGGGGGTGTTCAAGCCGGTGCGGTCGGTGAACTGGAGGGCCCGGATGAAGCGTAGGATCTCGTCGATGTTGCGGCCGGTGGTGAGGGGATAGTAGAGCATGCCCCGGAGGATGCCGTTGGGGTCGATGATGAAGACCGCCCGCACCGCAGCGGTTTCGCTGGCGGCGGGGTGGATCATGCCGTAGAGCCTGGACACCTTCATGTCCAGGTCGGCGATGACCGGGAAGTTGATGGAGATCCCGGACATCTCCTCGAGGTCCTTAAGCCAGGCTAAGTACCCCGTCGTGGCTTTGGCCACNGGCTTGCGCCACGACGGGGGCCCCAAAAAGGCCATGAGTACGCCACTTTGGCTTTGGCCGGTGGGGCAACCTTTGCGTGCGGGTACTTAGGTGGGAGTAGATGGAGTCAATGGAAAGGCCCACCAGCTGGACTCCCAATTCTTCAAGCTCCTTTTGACGCCGGGCGAAGGCCAGGAACTCCGTGGAGCACACTGGGGTGAAGTCGGCGGGGTGGCTGAAGAGCACCACCCATTTACCCTTGAGTCGGATAGCCGAAGTTCTCCAGCCGTGGTCTTGGCCACGAAGTCCGGGGCGGGTTCGTTCAAACGGGGTAGGGTAACGGTTTCTTCCATCTTTTACTACGCCAGCCAAAGGCCATCATACCCCAACGGGGTATCAGATGCAAGCGATTTTCGTTAGCGATTATCCCCTGAGCCCCCCAGCTTCCCCCGTTCCAGGCGGGAGCGGAGCTTGGTCAGGTTGCCTTGAGCCACCTCCTCCAGGCTCACCCCCAGGTCGGTGGCCAGCTGGGCTACATACCAGAGCACATCCCCGAGCTCAGCCACCAGATCCTCCCGGGCAGCTTGGCTGAGGTTTCCTCCATGGTCCCGAAGGACTTTTTTCACCTTGTTGGCCAGTTCCCCGGCTTCCCCTGCCAGGCCCAGGGTGGGGTAAAGAAGCCGGTAGGCTTCGGGGTAAAGGGCGGTTTTCTTGGCCTCCTGCTGGTACTCATTTAGGGTCATGGCTAGCCTCCTTGCGGATGGAGAACACCCGGCTCACGCCCCCTTGGGCGGTGACCCCATAGAGGGCGTGGCAGGCTTCCATGGTGCGTTTCTGATGGGTGACCAGGATGAATTGCTTTCCGGAGTTGAGGAAGCGGGTGAAGCGGACGAGGTTGGCCTCGTCAAGAGCGGCGTCCACCTCGTCCAGCACGGCCAAGGGTAAACCGCCCTGGAGTTCGCCCAGGGAAAAGAGGAAGGCGAGGGCTCCCAGGGTCTTTTCCCCCAGGGAGAGGAGGCGGAGGTCTTGGGTGCGCTTTCCCGCCGGGATCACCACCAGCTTCAGCCCTTGGCCTTCCCGCTTCACCTCGGCCCGGGCCCCGAGGAGGGCTAGGGCGTATTTCTGAAAAGCGCTTTGGAACACCTGGTAGTTTTCCTTCAACCTCTCCCCATAGGCTTTTTCCACCGCCTTGGCCTCGGCCTCGAGGCGGAGGAGGGCTTCCCTAGCCTCCCGCACCTCCTTTTCCTGAACCTCGAGGCGGGCTTCCAACTCCCTTAGCTCTCTTTCGGCCAGGGCGTTTACGGGTCCCAAGGCTGCCCGTTCCCGCTCCACCTGGGCTAACCTGGCCTGGAGGGCCCTGGGGGTGCCGGGCAGGCGGTTTAGCGGAGGGAAGGAGGCCCTCTCCCGGCCAAGTTCCTCCAGGAGGGCTTCCCGGCGGGCCAAGAGCAGGCGCAGGTTTTCCCGCTCGCTCAAGAGGGCGTTGGCCCGGGTGAGGGCCTGGGTTTGCTGGTCCTCAAGGTTTGTCCTTTCCGCCCGCACGGCCTTAAGGCGTTCCTCTAGCTCCTGGGCCTTGGCCAGAAGGGGCTGGGTGGCGGCGAGTTTGGCCTTCAGTTCCTCCATCCTGGCCTGGATGCGGCGCACTTCCTCCTGGGATGCCGCCCAAGCCTCCCGGGCCTGGGAGAGCAGGCGCCAGCGCTCGTGGGCCTCCGCTTGGGCCAGGATGCCTTCCAGCTCCTCTTTTTCCTTCTCCAGGGCCAGAAGCCGGGCCTCCTCCCAGGTTTCCTCAGGAGGTGTGGGGGGTTGGGGAGGCGAGGGTAGGGGGGAGCGAAGCCTAGCTTGCAGGGCCCCCACCTGGGCCCGGGCTTCCTCCAGGCGGCGATGGGGAGGAAAGGAGGCCAGGGCTTCCTCCAGGGCGCTGATCTCCCTGGCGAGCTCCTCCTGTTCGGTTTCCAGGTCCTCCAGGCGCCGCCTCAAAAGAAGGGTTTCCCCACCCCCCTTTAGGCGTCCGCCGGATAGGGCCCCCAGGCGCTCCAGCACCTCGCCCTCTCGGGTGACCAGCCTTTCCCGGCCTCCGGCCTTTCGGTAGGCCAGGGCCGAGTCCAGATCCTCGAAGACCAGGGTATCCCCTAGGAGAGCCAGGAGAACCTTGTCCTCCGGCAGGCCTGGATGCCGGAGCCGGGCCAGGCGGAAGGCAGGTCCCAGGAGGCCGGGCGCGGGAGGGGGAGAGGGGGGAGGTGGCGGGGATAGAAGGGTTAGGGGCAGGAGGGTGGCCCGACCCCCTTCCCGTTTCAGGAGGGCGATGGCGGCCTTGGCCGCCTCCTCGTCTTGGGTGAGGACCCATTGGAGCCGGGGGCCTAGGGCCACCTCCAAGGCCAGCTCCAACCCCGGTTCAGGCCGCACCAGGTCCGCCACCACCCCCAGTACCCCCGGAAGCTTCCGTACCTTTCGGGGTCCCTCGTGCAGGTCGCTGCCCGTTTCCAGAAGGCGCCTAAGCCGCTCGGCCTCCTTCAGGGCTCCCTGGGCTTGGGCGCGCAGGTCGGCAAGGCGGGTTTCCAACCGCTTCCGTTCGGCCACCTTTCCCTCGAGGTCTTGCAGTTCCTCAAGCCTATGGGCAAGCTCCTCCTCCAAGCGGGTGCGTTCCGCCAGGGCTTTCTGGTAAGCCTCTAGGCGTTCCTCATAGCGGGCGGTTTCCTTCAGGTACCGGCGGAAGGCGTCCTCGTGGCGCTTCTTGGCGGCCAACAGGCGGGCTTCTTCCGCTTTCAAATGCCTCAGCTGGGTGCGAAGCTCCTCGAGGGGCCGGGGGGGAGGAGGTATTGGGGGGCCGGGGTCTTCGGGTGGGGGACGGTCCAGGGCCCTTTGCAGCCGGGCGAGTTCCTTAAGCTCCCGCTCAATGCCCTCCCGCTCCTTCAGGCGCAGGCGCACCGCTTCCAGCTTTTGGCGCAGGGATTCCTCTTCGCGGGCCAGGGCCAGGCGCTTTTGCTCCAGGGCTTGACGCTCCTTCTCTAGGGCTTCCTCCTCCCTGGCCAGGGCCTTAAGCCGTTCCTCAGCCCTCGCCATCTCGGCTTGGGCTTCCTCCATGCGGGCTTCCAGGAGGCTTGCCCTAAGGGCAAGGGCCTCGAGGTCTAGGGCCTGGGCGCGCCTGGCCCGGTGGGCTTCCCCTCTAAGCCGTGCTGCCTGGGCCTTAAGCTCCTGGAGTTCCCGCTCCCGCTCTTCCAGAAGGCGGCTTGCCTCTTGCAGTTCCCTCTCCGCCACCCGGGCGGCTTCCGCCACCGGCCTCAGCCCGGCGGCCTCCTCCAGGTGGGCCAGCAGGACCTCCGCGGGGGCTTCCAGGAGGGCGGCCACCTCCCCTTGGCCCACGATGGCGTATCCCCCGCGGCCCAGGCCCGTGCCCGCCAGGTGGAGGGCCAGGGCCTTGGCGCTTAGGGGGCGGCCGTTTACCCGAAAGAGCGAGCGGTCCCCTTCGATGCGCCGTTCCACGGTGAGCCTTTCCCTTCCCCGGGAAAGCTCCAAGCGTACCTCCGCCATGGCCTGGGGCGGGCAGCCCTCGCCCCCATGGAAGAGAAAGGTGCCCAGTTCCTGCCCGCGCAGCTCGTGGGCGCGGGCCCCGGTCACGAAGCGCAAGGCTTCCACCAGGTTGCTCTTGCCGGAGCCATTGGGCCCGATGATGCCGGTGATGGGGTCCGGGAAGTCTAAGACGGTGCGCTCCGCAAAGGACTTGAACCCCTGGAGGACCAAGCGGTCAATGCGCCAGGCTTCTTTTTCCCTCATGGCAGGCGATAAGGTTGACTTAGGTCCAGATGGGCTAGGCCCGGCTTGGGTTCCCCCTCCACCAGGAAGCGCACCTCCTGGGCCTGCGGGAAGGTGGAAAGGAGGGTATAGGCCAGGCTGTAGAGGCGCAGGGCTTCCTGGCTGGCATCCAGACCCAGGGCAAAGTCGGCGGGAAGATCCACCACGAGAAGCTTGCCCAGCCGGTAGAGGGCCTGTGGCTTGGGGGCCCCCAGGGCCTCAGCCCAGGCGGCCAGGACCTTATTTTCCGGGGTATCCCCCGGGGCCAGCTCCAGGGTGCGGGTTTCCTTCAGGAGGCCCTGGGGCGGGTTGGGTAGGTAGAGGATCATGGGCAGGCTGCTTGCGGCCTGGGTTTCCTCCGAGGGCAAGGGCAGGGCGGAGAAGGCCTGGGGCCCTGGGCTTCGCCAATAGACCATGGCTCCCAGGGCGAAGAAGACCAGGCCAAGGAGGTTCCAGAAGGTCAAAAGTCGGCGCATGGCTACTCCCCCAAGTAGGTGCGGATGGCCTGGGCGATGGCCTCCGCCACCTGGTTGCGGGCCTCGAGGGTCTTTAGCCGTTCCACCCCTACCTCCAGGAGCACCCCTGCCCCGGGAGTATCCGTGAGGGCGTAGGGACCCTCGGCCCGGGCCAGCACGATGCCCAGGGCGGAGAAGGCCTTTTCCAGGGCCTCGGCCAGGCGCCGGGGGTCGCCGGCGTAGACCTTTAGCAAGGTGGCCTGCTCTGCCGGGGCCGAGGCCAGGAGGGCCTCAGCGTTTTGGGCTAAGGGGGTGGAGCGGGCCTTGGGCAGGTAGAGGTTAACCACGCCTCCCCGGGTGATGTGCAGGGAAACCACCACCGAGGCCGCCTGGGCCAGGCGTAGGCGGGCCTCGAGGGGTACGGTTTCATCCCCTTGTCGGGTGAGCCGGGCCTCGGGTAGGCGGGCGGCCACCCGCCTGGCTAGGTCCAGGGTAAGGTCCTTCTCCAGAAGCCCTCCTGCCGAGATGCCCGGGTCCTTCCCCCCGTGGCCGGGGTCCAGGAGGACCATGGGCCTGGGTCTAGTTGGGGGGTTCCACTCCAGGATCACCTGGCCTCCCCCGGGGTAGTAAAGCCTAGTGGGTGGGGTTTCCAGGGTGAGGCGAAGTCCCTGGGCTTCCTGGCTAAGGCCCGCTCCTTCCCCCTGGGCCAGGAGGAAGAGGACGCCATTGCCCTCCACCAGGGCGTTCACCTCCCGGGAGAAGCGAAGGAGGATCTGGCCCGGCCTCCGCTCCACTCCCAAAAGCCTGGCCCAGGGCAGTTGGAGAAGGATGCCCTCCTGGGCCCGGTATACCAGGCCCAAAGCCTCGCTTAACGGCCGCAAGGGGACAAAGACCTCCTGTCCCCGTTTCCAGCCAGCCCCCCGGGCGGCGGCCTGGGCCTCGTTCTCCACCAGGGGGAAAGCCTTGTAGCGGCTTCCCAGGCCCAGGGCCACCTGGCCTTCCCCTTGCCACAGGGCGAGCCCTAGGCCCCGGGCTATCAGGCGCACCTCCCCATAGGCCACACCCCGCCCTCCTGGGTAGAGGGCCTGGCCCACCTCGCCCCCCACCAGGAGGGGTTTTGGGGCCTGGGCCAAGGCGGTAAAGAGAACCAGGGCTAGGGCAAAAAACCTCATAGCTCCTCCAGGGCGCGGCGCACGGCCCGCTTCTTGTCGTCTTCCTTTCTCTGATAGGCCTTTTTGCCCCGGGCTAGGCCCAGGAGCACCTTGGCGTAGCCTCTTTCATTGAAGTAAATCTTAAGGGGTACCAGGGTGAGGCCCTTCTGTTCCACCCTGCCCCTTAGCCGGTTGAGCTCGTGGCGGTGAAGGAGAAGCTTGCGCTTTCTCCTGGGGTCCACGTTGGTGTAGGATCCCTTTTCGTAGGGAGCGATGTAAAGGTTTTCCAGGTATAGCTCGCCGTTCTCAAACTTGGCAAAGCTTCCCGTGAAATCCACCTTACCGGCGCGCAGGGACTTGACCTCGGTTCCCTTCAGGACGATCCCCGCCTCGTAGGTTTCCAGGATCTCGTAGTCGTGCCGTGCCCGGCGGTTCTCCAGCACGAGGGCCATCTTACCAGAGCCGGTGGGCCTCTATCCGGCGGGGGCGGAGGATGGGGTAGCGGGCCCGGTACTGTTCCAGGAAACCCAGGTCTAGGTCCACCACGAGGAGGCCTTCTTCATTGCCTCGAGGCCAAAAGGCGCCCATCGGGGGCTACCGCCAGGGAGGGGTTTCCCGTGTCTGCCCGGTTGGCGAGGAGAAGGTAGGCCAGGTTCTTCGCGGCCCTCGCCCGGGCCAGGACTGCAAGAAGCTCCTGGTACTCCCCGGGCCAGGCCGAGCCCACCAGAAAAACCTCGGCGCCCATCGCGGCGTAAAAGTTCGGGGAGATCCAAGCCATAGCAAAGGGCAAGCCCAAACCTTCGTCCCTGGAACTCCCACACCACGGGGCCGTCCCCGGGCTCAACGCCTTCGTTCCCTTTCCCAGAGCCAGAAAGGGATGCACCTTGTCGTAGAAGGGGCCCTGGGGGAAGACCCCAAGCCAGTTCCTTGGGCCAGGTGGCCCGCCACCACCCTCATGCTTTCCTCCGCCAGGGCCTCGAGGGCTTGGGGAAGGTCTTCTTCCCCTTGCCTCCCCAGGACCGGAACCGGGAGGAGGAGGGCCAAGGCCCCCTCTTCCCGGGCCTGGTGCACCAGGGGGACGGGGATCTTTAAAAGCCTGGGTAGGCTCTCCTGCCTTCCAAGATGCGCCAGGGCCAGCCGCACGCTAGCGCCTTCCCAGGACCTTCCAGGCAGAGGGCAGGACCAAGGACGCCACCACTGCCTTCACCAGGTCCCCGGGGATGAAGGGGAAAAGCCCCATGGCCAAAAGGGCGCCGCTGCCGGCAAACTTTCCTGCCCCCATGAGCCAGGCGGCAAGCCAGGGAAGCCCCACCAGGTAGAGCAGGGCGTTGCCCGCCAGCATGGCCAAAAGGGTTCCCAGGAAGCTCCGGTCCAGGCCGAACCGCTCCACCAGTAGCCCCACTAGGCCCGCGGCCAGGGGGAAGGCCAGGAGGAACCCCCCGGTGGGGCCGAGGATCTTGGCCAAGCCCCCTGTACCCCCGGCAAAGACGGGTAGGCCCATGGCTCCTTCCGCCAGGTAGGCCAAAAGAGACAGGAAGCCAAGGCGGCTTCCCAAGGCTGCTCCCACCAGGAGGATTGCCAGGGTCTGGCCGGTGATGGGCACGGGGGTGAAGGGCAGGGGAATGCTGATCTGGGCGGCCAGGGCTACCAGGAGGCTGCCTGCCAGGATCAGGGCCAGGTCCCGGGCCAGGGTGCGGTGGGGCCAGAGGGTTTTAACCAGGGGTGGATAGGGGAGAACCTCGGTTTTCATCGTCCGTACCTCCCGGACCACGCGGGGTGGTCGTCAACAAAAATATGCTTTTCTGGTTGACGGGTCAAGGGGGAGGGTTTGCTTAAGGCAAGTGCCGTCAATCACTTATGAAAAAGCCGATATACTAAAGCCATAGCTCTTGACCCCTGGGGCAAGGGGGCGAGGAGCCACGTGGGGAGGTAAGCTATGAAGGTAGGCATCAACGGATTCGGCAGAATCGGCCGTCAGGTGTTTCGCATCCTCCACGGGCGAGGGGTGGAGGTAGCCCTCATCAACGACCTTACCGACAACCGGACCCTGGCCCACCTGCTCAAGTACGATTCCATCTACCACCGCTTCCCCGGCGAGGTGGGATACGATGACGAGAACATTTACGTGGACGGCAAGGCCATCCGGGCCACCGCCATCAAGGATCCCAGGGAGCTTCCTTGGGGAAGCCTGGGTGTGGATGTGGTCATCGAGTCCACGGGGGTGTTCACCGATGCCGACAAGGCTAAGGCCCACCTCGAGGCGGGAGCCAAGAAGGTCATCATCACCGCCCCAGCCAAGGGAGAGGACATCACCATCGTCATGGGGGTGAACCACGAGCAGTACGACCCGGCCAGGCACCACATCATCTCCAACGCCTCCTGTACCACCAACTCCCTGGCCCCGGTGATGAAGGTGTTGGAGGAGGCCTTTGGCGTGGAAAAGGCCCTCATGACCACGGTCCACTCCTACACCAACGACCAGCGGGTCCTGGACCTTCCCCACAAGGACCTGCGCCGGGCGCGGGCGGCGGCCATCAACATCATCCCCACCACCACCGGGGCCGCCAAGGCCACCGCCTTGGTGCTTCCTTCCCTGAAGGGCCGTTTTGACGGGAGCGCTTTGCGGGTGCCCACGGCCACAGGAAGCATCTCCGACATCACCGCCCTTCTCAGGCGGGAGGTGACCGCGGAAGAGGTGAACGCCGCCCTCAAGGCGGCGGCCGAGGGGCCCTTGAAGGGCATCCTGGCCTACACCGAGGACGAGATCGTCCTCCAGGATATCGTGATGGATCCCCACTCCTCCATCGTGGACGGCAAGCTCACCAAGGCGCTGGGCAACCTGGTAAAGGTCTTTGCCTGGTACGACAACGAGTGGGGCTACTCCAACCGGGTGGCGGATCTGGTGGAGCTGGTGCTGAAGAAGGGGGTTTAGATGCGTACCCTTAAGGACCTGGACCCCCGGGGGAAGCGCATCCTGGTGCGGGTGGACTACAACGTCCCCATCCAGGAGGGCGTGGTGCAGGACGATACCCGCATCCAAGAAAGCCTTCCCACCCTGCGCCACCTCCTGGACCAGGGGGCTTCCCTGGTCCTCCTCTCCCACCTGGGGCGGCCTAAGGGGGTGGACCCCAAGTACTCCTTGGCTCCGGTGGCGGAGGCCTTGGGCCGGTACCTTTCCGGTGTCCGCTTCGTGCCCCATAGCCCCGGTTCCGACCAGGCGCACCAGGCGGTGCAGGCCCTGGCCCCGGGGGAGGTGGCCCTCCTGGAAAACGTGCGCTTTGAGCCAGGGGAGGAGAAGAACGACCCTGACCTTGCTGCCCGCTACGCCCGGTTGGGGGAAGCCTTCGTGCTGGACGCTTTCGGCAGCGCCCACCGGGCCCACGCCAGCGTGGTGGGGGTGGCGAGGCTTCTCCCTTCCTTTGCTGGGCTCCTCATGGAAAAGGAGGTGAAGGCCCTTTCCCGGCTCCTTCGGGATCCGGAGAAGCCCTATGCGGTGGTCCTCGGGGGGGCCAAGGTTTCCGACAAGATCGGGGTCATAGAAAACCTCCTTCCCCGCATAGACCGCCTTCTCATCGGCGGCGCCATGGCCTTTACCTTCATCAAGGCCCTGGGGGGCGAGGTGGGGAAGAGCCTGGTGGAGGAGGACCGGCTGGATCTGGCCAAGGACCTGCTTCGGCGGGCAGAATCCTTGGGGGTGAGGGTGCACCTGCCGGTGGATGTGGTGGCGGCCGAGCGAATCGAGGCTGGGGTGGAAACCCGCACCTTCCCCGCGGACGCCATTCCCGTGCCCTATATGGGTTTGGACATCGGGCCCAAGACCCAGGAGGCTTTCGCCGAAGCCTTGAAGGGGGCCAGAACGGTTTTCTGGAATGGGCCCATGGGGGTCTTTGAGGTACCGCCCTTCGACGAGGGTACCCTGGCGGTGGGCCGGGCGGTAGCGGCCTTGGAGGGAGCCTTCACCGTGGTGGGAGGGGGCGACTCCGTGGCGGCGGTGAACCGCCTGGGCCTTAAGGACCGGTTTAGCCACGTGTCCACCGGGGGTGGGGCCAGCCTCGAGTACCTGGAGAAGGGCACCCTCCCCGGTATCGAGGTCCTAGAGTAGGGAGGCTTGGCCTAGCCCCGCCCTCACGGGCGGGGTTTTCCTGTAGGATGGCGCTATGCGTCGCGTGCTGGTAGCGGGTAACTGGAAGATGCACAAGGTGCCCTCGGAAGCCCGGGTGTGGTTTGCCGAGCTCAAAAGGCTTCTTCCTCCCCTGGAGTCCGAGGTGGCGGTCTTGCCCGCCTTTCCCATGCTCCCTGCGGCCAAGGAGGTGTTCTCCGGCACCCAGGTGGCCTACGGGGCCCAGGATGTTTCCCCCCACCGGGAAGGCGCCTACACGGGGGAGGTGTCCTCCCGGATGCTTGCCGATCTGGGGTGCCGCTACACCATCGTGGGGCACTCGGAGAGGCGGCGCTACCATCACGAGACCGACGCCCTGGTGGCGGAGAAGGCCAAGAGGCTTCTGGAGGAGGGGATTACCCCCATCCTTTGCGTGGGGGAGCCCTTGGAGGTGAGGGAAAGGGGAGAGGCGGTGCCCTATACCCTGGCCCAGCTAAGGGGAAGCCTCGAGGGCCTGAACCCCCCGGGTCCCGAGGCCTTGGTGATCGCTTACGAGCCGGTCTGGGCCATCGGCACCGGTCAGAACGCCACCCCCGAGGATGCCGAGTCCATGCACCGGGCCATCCGGCAGGCCCTGGCCGAGCTTTACGGCGAGGGGTTCGCCAGGAGGGTGCGGATCCTTTATGGGGGGAGCGTGAACCCCAAGAACTTCGCCGATCTCCTTTCCATGCCCAACGTGGACGGGGGACTGGTGGGCGGGGCCAGCTTGGAACTGGAAAGTTTCCTAAGCCTCCTCCGGATTGCCGGTTGAGCCTTAAAGGGCTTTGGGCTACCCTGATACCTATGCGGCTCCATCCCCGCACTCGGGTGGCCCGGGAAAGCATCTTTCCCAAGATGAGCCAGCTTGCGGCTAGGCTCCAGGCGGTTAACCTGGGCCAGGGTTTTCCCTCCAACCCACCGCCTGCCTTCCTCCTCGAGGCGGTCCGCAAAGCCTTGGGGCGCTACGACCAGTACGCTCCCCCGGCGGGGCTTCCCCTGCTCAGGGAGGCCTTAGCGGAGGAGTTCGGGGTGGAGCCCGAGAACGTGGTGGTCACCTCCGGGGCCACGGAGGCCATCCATGTTCTCCTGCAAAGCCTGGTGGGTCCCGGGGACGAGGTGGTGGTCCTGGAACCCTTCTTCGACGTGTACTTGCCCGATGCCTTCTTGGCTGGGGCCGAGGCCAGGCTGGTGCGGCTTGAACTTGGGGAAAAGGGCTTCCGTCTGGACCTCTTGGCCTTGGAAAAAGCCATCACCCCCCGCACCCGCCTGCTTCTGGTCAACGCCCCCATGAACCCCACGGGCTTGGTTTTCCGCGAGGAGGAGCTAAGGGCCCTGGCAACCTTGGCCCAAAGGTACGACCTCTTCCTGGTTTCCGACGAGGTGTACGACGAGCTTTACTTTGGGCAAAGGCCAAGGCGTCTGAGGGAGTTTGCTCCCGAGCGCACCTTTACCGTGGGAAGTGCGGGGAAGCGCCTCGAGGCCACCGGCTACCGGGTGGGCTGGATCGTGGGGCCCAAGGAGTTCATGCCCGTCCTGGCGGGCATGCGCCAGTGGACCAGCTTCTCCGCTCCAAGCCCCCTGCAGGCAGGGGTGGCGGAGGCCTTGAGGATGGCCCGGAAAGAGGGGTTTTACGAGGCCCTGCGGGAAGGCTACCACCGGAGGCGCGACCTCCTCCTTTCGGGGCTTAGGTCCATGGGCCTTAAGGCTTACGAGCCTGAGGGCACCTACTTCCTCATGGCTGAGCTTCCAGGATGGGATGCCTTTGGGCTGGTGGAGGCGGCCCGGGTGGCCCTGATCCCGGCCTCGGCCTTCTACCGGGAGGACCCGCCCCCCTACCTCTTCCGCTTTGCCTTCTGCAAGAGCGAGGAAGAGTTATCCCTGGCCCTGGAGCGCCTGGACCGTGTGGTAAACTCCCCTGCGTGAAACCCAAGGTGGTCCAGTACCTGGACAAGGGGGAGTTTCCCCTGGGCGAGGGGGAAGCCCTCGCCCTCTACCGGGCCATGCGCCGGGCCCGGTTTTTTGACGAGAAGGCCGTCACCCTCCAGCGTCAGGGGCGGCTTGGGGTCTATGCCCCCTTTATGGGCCAGGAGGCGGCCCAGGTGGGGGTGGCCCTGGCCTTGGGGGAGAAGGACTTTGTGGTGCCCAGCTACCGGGAGTCCGCCCTGCTCCTGGCCCGGGGCCTACCCATCCACACCCTTCTCCTTTACTGGCGGGCGCACCCTGCGGGGTGGCGCTTCCCCGAGGGGGTGCGGGCGGTGAATCCCTACATCCCCATCGCCACCCAGATCCCCCAGGCGGTGGGTCTGGCCCTGGCTGGCCGGTACCGGGGGGAGGACTGGGTGGTGGCCACTTCCATCGGGGATGGCGGGACCAGCGAAGGGGATTTCCACGAGGGGCTGAACTTCGCCGCGGTTTTCAACGCCCCGGTCCTTTTCCTTGTACAGAACAACGGCTACGCCATCAGCGTGCCCCGGGCCAAGCAGATGCGGGTGGATTACATCGCCCGGCGGGCCGAGGGGTATGGGATGCCGGGGGTGGTGGTGGACGGGAACGACGCCGTGGCGGTCTACCTCGAGGCCAAGAAGGCGGTGGAAAGGGCGCGGAAGGGGGAGGGGCCTACCCTTTTGGAGGCTCTCACCTACCGCCTGGCCCCCCACACCACCTCCGACGATCCCTCCCGCTACCGCACCCGGGAAGAGGAGGAGACCTGGCGGGCCAAGGACCCCCTCCTCCGCTTCCGCCGGGCCTTGGAGGCGCGGGGCCTTTGGGACGAGGAGCGGGAAGGGGAGCTCCTCGCCCAGCTGGAGGAGGAGTTCGCTCGGGAGCTGGCCCTGGCGGACAGCGTCCCCGAGCCCCGGCCTGAGGAGATAGTAGAGCACGTCTACGCTGAGATGGGCCCCGACCAAAGGCGGGCTTGGGAAGCCCTGCGCCAGGGGAGACACGTGGAGGAGGTATGGTAGCCGAAAGGGCCCGCGTGCTCAACATGGTCCAGGCCATCAACGAGGCCCTGGACCTGGCCTTGGCTCGGGACGAGCGGGTCTTGGTCTTCGGGGAGGACGTGGGAAGGCTTGGGGGGGTCTTCCGGGTCACGGAGGGCCTCCAGGCCAAGCATGGGGAGGCCCGGGTCTTCGACACCCCCTTGGCGGAAAGCGGCATCCTGGGCCTGGCCATCGGCCTGGCCATGGGGGGGATGCGGCCCGTGGCCGAGATCCAGTTTGCCGGCTTCCTTTACCCTGCCCTGGACCAGATCCTTTCCCACCTTGGGCGCTGGCGCCACCGCTCCCGGGGGCGGGTGGGCCTTCCCGTGGTGGTGCGGGCCCCCTATGGGGGCGGGGTCCACACCCCCGAGCAGCACGCGGACTCCCCCGAGGCCCTCTTGGCCCATGCCCCTGGGGTGAAGGTGGTGATCCCCTCGAGCCCTGAAAGGGCCAAGGGCCTCCTCCTCGCCGCCATAGAGGACGAGGACCCCGTCTTCTTCCTGGAGGCCATCAAGCTCTACCGGGGCTCCCGGGCCGAGGTGCCGGAAGGGTATTACACCCTGCCCCTGGGCCGGGCCCGGGTGGTGCGGGAAGGGGGCGCGGCCACCCTCATCGGCTACGGGGGCATGGTGGAGGTGATGCTGGAGGCGGCAGAGGTGGCGGCCAAGGAGGGGGTGGAGGTCATGGTGGTGGACCTGGAAACCCTGGTCCCTTTGGACGAGGACACCCTTCTGGAAGCCGTTCGGGAAACCGGCCGGGCGGTGGTGGTCTACGAGGCCATGCGCACCGGGGGCTTTGGGGCCGAGGTCGCTGCCCGCATCGCCGAGGGGGCCATCGATTATCTCCAGGCCCCCGTGGTCCGGGTGGCGGGCTACGACGCTCCCTACCCCCCCTTCAGCGCCATTGAGCACCACTACCGCCCCAGCGCCAAGCGGGTCCTCGCCGCTTTGCGCCGGGTGCTCACCCATTGAGCGGTTTACTCTCCACAGGCTTGAGGGAGCGCTTGCTCTCTGGGGATACTGCGCTTTCCCCAAAGCAGATGCCGTAACGGGTGGGTTGTGGGTTGGCAGGGTATGGCCTTCCTGTAGAACCGGATTTTGGCAATAAGTTAACTTTACATTCTGGTAGTGATGGCCTAACGTAAGGAACAGACTTGACAATTAGCCATTACTTACACACCATAATCTTATGAGCTGGGGGCCGCCTGGTGGACCGACCCTTAAAGACCTGATGCGCACCCACCTGGTGGTGGCGGAACCGCAAACCACCCTGGAGGAGGCTCACCGCCTCCTGGTCCGCACGGGGGTTCGCTATCTGCCTGTGGTGGAGGGGGAGCGGTACCTGGGCCTTGTGGGCGAGCGGCAGCTTCGCCTGCCTCTGGCCCCTTGGGTCCCTGGGCACTTGCGGGCGGATCCCCAGGCCCCCGTGGTCCGCTTCCTGCAACCTTTTCCCCAGGCCCATCCCGAGGAGCCTTTGGAGGAAGCCGCCTTTCGCTTGGAGGCTGCCCGGGTGGGGGCCTTGCCTGTGGTGGAGGGGGAAACCCTCTTGGGCCTGGTGACCGCCTATGACCTCCTGCGTGGCCTTTTAGAACTTCTCCGCCCCAAGGCTCCCGCCACCCGCCTGGACCTTCTGGTGCCGGATTTGCCGCGCCTGGGAGAGGTGTTCCAGGCCCTGCAGGCTACAGGCACACCCTTGGTGGGCCTGCACCTTTTCCGGGAGGTCGGGGGCTTGGGCTTCCGGCTCCTCCTCCACGTGGGTGCCCTGGACGTAAGGCCCCTGCTGGCCCGCCTCGAGGCCCTGGGCCTCCGACCCATGCGCCCTTGAGCCCGGGTTGGCGCCCTGCCCCCTGGTAAAGTGGGGGTATGGAGCGTCCTCTCTCCGAACGGCTTTTCGCCGAGGCGCAACGGCACATCCCGGGGGGGGTCAGTAGCCCAGTGCGGGCCTTTAAGGCCGTGGGAGGCACCCCTCCTTTTCTGGTGCGGGGGGAGGGGGCCTACGTGTGGGACGCTGACGGAAACCGCTACCTGGACTACGTGCTGAGCTGGGGCCCCCTCATCCTGGGGCATGCCCACCCCGAGGTGGTGGCGAGGGTGAAGGAGGTGGCGGAAAGGGGCCTCACCTTCGGGGCCCCCCACCCCTTGGAGGCCGAGCTGGCCCAGGCGGTGAAGCGGGCCTTTCCCCAGGTGGAGCTGGTGCGCTTCGTGAACTCGGGGACCGAGGCCACCATGAGCGCCCTGCGCCTGGCCCGGGGGTACACGGGTAGGAAGTATATCGTCAAGTTCCGCGGCAACTACCACGGGCACGCGGACGGGCTTCTGGTGGAGGCGGGAAGCGGGGCCCTCACCCTGGGGGTCCCTTCCAGCGCTGGGGTGCCCCAAGAGTACGCCCGGCTTACCCTGGTCCTGGAGTACAACGATCCTGAGGCCCTCCGCGCCCTTCTGAAGGAGCGGGGGGAGGAGATCGCCGCCATCATCTTTGAGCCGGTGGTGGGGAACGCCGGAGTCCTCGTTCCCACCGAAGACTTCCTCAAGGCCCTGCACGAGGCCAAGGACTACGGCGTCCTCCTCATCGCCGACGAGGTGATGACGGGCTTCCGCCTGAGCTTCGGCGGGGCCACGGAGCGGTTTGGCCTCAAGCCCGACCTGGTCACCCTGGGGAAGATCCTGGGCGGGGGGCTTCCCGCCGCGGCCTACGGGGGAAGGCGGGAGGTCATGGAGCAGGTGGCCCCCCTGGGCCCCGTGTACCAGGCGGGGACGCTTTCGGGAAACCCCCTGGCCATGGCTGCGGGCCTGGCCACCCTGGAGATCCTGGAGAAGAACCCCGACTATTACGCCCGCCTAGAGGCGGTGGGGGCGAAGCTGGAGGCGGGGCTTGAGGAGGTGCTTTCCCGCAAGGGCATCCCCCATGCGGTGAACCGGGTGGGCTCCATGCTCACGGTTTTCTTCACGGAAGGGCCGGTGCGCACCTTCGCCGAGGCCAAGCGCACGGACACGGAGCTCTTTAAGCGCTTCTTCCATGGCCTTCTGGACCGGGGGGTGTACTGGCCCCCCTCCAACTTCGAGGCGGCCTTCCTCTCCATCCTCCACGGGGAAGAAGAGGTGGCCATGACCCTCGAGGCTTTGGAGAAGGCTTTGTGAGGGAAGAGCTTCTGGCCCGGGTCCGGGCGCGGGCGAACCGGTGTTCCTGGGAGGAGTTCTTGCGGTTAGCGGAGGCTTACGGGTTTATCCTGAAGACGGGGAAGGGTAGCCGCCGGAGGCTGGTCCATCCTGGGGGCCTGGTGGTGAGCGTTCACGAACCCCATCCCCGGGGAAAGCCCGTGCATCCCGAGGCGGTCAAGGCCCTTCTACGGGCCATTGCGAGGCTGGAAGATGAAGCTTAAAGTCCTAGTGGAATACCACCCAGAGCTGGAAGGGGCGCACGAACCCTACGTGGCCCGGCTCCTGGACTACCCCGAGCTCCAAGGTTACGGGCATACGCCGGAGGAAGCGGTCCAAGACGCCTTGTCCTTTTTGGAGGAGCATCTGGGGCGGCCTTTGCGGGTATTGCGCCAGGAGGCGGAACTGGAAGTGGCGTGAACCTCCCCCTCAAGGACCCCATCTGCGCCATCGCCACTCCCCCGGGGAAGGGGGCCATAGGGGTGGTGCGGCTTTCCGGGGAAGGGGCCCTGGAGGTGGCCGCCCGGGTCTGGCGGGGAAAGGACCCGAGGGGGCTTAGGGGGGGGCGGTTCACCTTGGGGGAGGTGGTGGACCCAGAAACAGGGGAGGTGTTGGACCAAGCCCTGCTTTTGGTCTTCCGAGCTCCCAGGTCCTACACGGGGGAGGATGCCTGCGAGTTCCACACCCATGGCTCGCCTGCGGTGTTGCGAAGGGTCCTCGAGGCCCTGGTGAAGGCGGGGGCCCGCTTGGCCGGCCCGGGGGAGTTCACCTTCCGGGCCTTCATGAACGGGAAGCTGGATCTAGCTCAAGCAGAAGCGGTCTTGGCCCTGGTGGAGGCGGAAGGGGACCTGGCGCGCCGCCAGGCTTTGAGGAGCCTCGAGGGGAGCTTCTCCAAAAAGATTGCGACCTTGGAGGACAGGCTCCTTTCCCTCCTCGCCCACATCCAGGCCCTTCTGGACTACCCCGAGGAGGGAGTGGAGCCCCTCGAGGCCAAGCGGGTCATCGGGGAGGTCCTCCAGGAGGTGGAGGCCCTTTTGGCCCAGGCGCGGTCCTCCCGCCTGGCCCAACGGGGAGCCCGGCTAGCCCTGATCGGGGCCCCCAATGCCGGGAAAAGCTCCCTCCTAAACGCCCTTTTGGGCTACGAGCGGGCCCTGGTGTCCCCCATCCCCGGCACCACCCGGGACTACCTGGAGGCGCCCTTGGAGCTCTTCGGCATCCCCCTGGTGGCGGTGGACACCGCGGGGATCCGGGACACCTCGGACCCCCTGGAGCGGGCGGGGGTGGAAAGGGCCTTAAGAATCGCCGAGGAAGCCGACCTCGTGCTCTACGTGGCCGACCGCTCTGCCCCCAAGCCTTCCCCCCCTCCCTTGCCCCCTCGGAGTCTAAAGGTGGCCACCAAGGCGGACCTACCTCCCCTTTGGGAGGACCCGGGGTTCATCCCGGTGTCCAGCGTGACGGGGGAGGGCCTGGAGCGGCTGAAGGAGGCCATCCGGGAGGTGCTTTTGGGCAAGGAGCAAGGGGAGTACCTCCTCAGCGAGCGGCAGATCGAGGCCCTTCATCAGGCCAGGGAGAGGCTTTTGGAGGCGCAAAACCTCCCGGAGGACCTCATGGGATTGGCCCTCGAGGAGGCCCTCAAGGCCCTGGCTTCCTTGAGGGGCAGGAAGGAGGTTTCCGAGGAGGTGGTGGCCCGGGTTTTCCAGAATTTCTGCGTGGGGAAGTAACCGGGCCCTTCAGGGCAGAAAGGCATCCAGGATGGCCTCCACCTGGTCGGTCTCGATCAGGAAGGCGTCGTGGCCGTGGAGGCTATGGATCTCCCTGTACCTTCCTCCGCTTAAGCGGGCCACCTGCCGCACTTCCTCGGCGGGGTAGAGGAGGTCGGTGTCTATGCCCACGAAGAGGGAGGGCAGGTTTTTTAGCCGCTTCAGCGCCTCCTCCACCCCACCCCTTCCCCGTCCCACATCGTGGGTATCCATGGCCCGGGAGAGGACCAGGTAGCTTTCCGCGTGGAAGCGCTTAAGGAACTTCTCCCCCTGGTAGTCCAGGTAGGTTTCCCCCTTTTCGGGCTCCTGGCCCCAGCGGGCTTCGAAGCCCCTGGGTGCGCGGTAGCTCATCATGGCGATGCCCCGGGCCAGGGCCATGCCCTGGGGGGCAGGATGGCCCTCGTGGTACTCGGGGTCCAAGAGGATGGCCTGGCGGCTTAGGTGGTTGAAGGCCCGGGCCCAGGGTCCATGCCTGGCGGGAGCGGCCAGGACCACCAGTTTCTTCACCCTTTCCGGATACATAAGGGCGAACTCCAAGGCCACCATGCCGCCCAAGCTTCCCCCGATCACGATGGCCTTCTCCACCCCCAGGTGGTCCAAAAGCCTGGCCTGGGCCCGGGCCAGGTCGCGGATGGTAAGGGGGGGGAACTCCTTGCCGTAGGGCCTTCCCGTGCGGGGGTCTACGGAAAGGGGTCCGGTGGAGCCATAGCAGCTTCCCAGGTGGTTGGCGGAGATCACGTAGTAAAGAGCGGGGTCCAGGATGCGCCCCGGGCCCACCAGGGCGTCCCACCAGCCTTGGGGGCCAAAGGCTTGTTCCAGGGGCGAAAGGCTTTGGAAGGTGGCCTCGTCGTAGGTGCCCGCCAGGTGGGCGCTTCCCGTGAGGGCGTGGAAGACCAAGACGGCGTTGTCCCTAAGCCGGGAAAGCCGGCCGTAGGTTTCAAACCGCAGGCGCACCTCGGGCAGGAAGCCCCCAAGCTCGGTGTAAAACCCCTCCCGCCTGGGGAAAAGGACGGCGGTCCGGGGTTTGGGCGGGGGGATGGAAAGGGGGGAGCGGGGGGGCTTGAGGAGGAGGGCCTCGTGCTCCCCCCAGGTTTCCAGGGCGATCTCGCTCATGCCAGGGCCTCCTTAAGCTCTGCTTTCAAGTCCTCCACGTGCTCGAGGCCCACGCTCAAGCGCACCATCTCCGGCAAAACCCCCGCCAGGGCCTGCTCCTCCGGGGAGAGCTGGGAGTGGGTGGTGGAGGCGGGGTGGATGGCCAGGGTACGGGTATCCCCCACGTTGGCCAGGTGGGAGATGAGCTTAAGGCGGGAGATGAAGCGCTTGGCGGCCTCGTACCCTCCCTTGAGGCCAAAGGTGAGGACCGCCCCGGGTTTCCCCCGGAAGTACTTCTGAGCGCGGGCATGGTGGGGGTGTTCCGGAAGCCCTGGGTAGTTCACCCAGGCCACTTCGGGCTGTTCCCGTAGCCAATGGGCCAGGTGCAGGGTGTTTTCCACGTGGCGATCGGCTCTTAAGGAAAGGGTTTCCATGCCGAGAAGCACCACCCAGGCCTCAAAGGGTCCCAAGGCCTGCCCCTGGTCCCGAAGCCCATCCACCCGGGCCTTCACGATGAAGGCCAGGTTCCCAAAGGCCTCCACCAGCCTGAGGCCGTGGTACCCGGGCTGGGGTTCGGTGAGGAGGGGGTAGCGGCCGTTATCCCATGGGAAGCTCCCCCCGTCCACGATGCCGCCGGCGATCACCGCCCCGTGCCCCCCCACCCACTTGGTGAGGGAGTGGGTCACCAGTGCGGCCCCCCATTCCAGGGGCCGAAGGAGGTAGCCCCCCATGCCGAAGGTGTTGTCCACGATGAGGGCCACCCCTACCTCCCGAGCCGCGTGGGCCAGGGCCTCGAGGTCCGGGATGTTCAGGGCGGGGTTGCCGATGGACTCCACCCACCAGGCCCGGGTTTTCTCATCGGTGAGGGCCAAGAACTCCTCGGGGCGCTCTTCCCTAGAGGTGAAGCGCACCTCTATCCCAAGCCGCTTCAGAGTCACCTTGAACTGGTTGAAGGTGCCCCCGTAGAGGTTCGGGGTGGAAACGATGTTGTCTCCGGCCTGGGCCAGGGTGGTGAGGGCCAGGAACTGGGCGGCGTGGCCCGAGGAGGTGGCCAAGGCGGCTTTTCCCCCTTCTAGGGCTGCTAGGCGCCGTTCCAGCACCTCCACCGTGGGGTTCATGATGCGGGAGTAGATGTTGCCGAACTCCTTCAGGGCGAAAAGGTTGGCGGCGTGCTCCGGGCTTTGGAAGACGTAGCTGGTGGTGGGGTAGATGGGCACCTGGCGGCTTAGGGTTGTGGGTTCGGGCTCGTAGCCGGCGTGGAGCTGCAAGGTTTCAAAGCGCATCCTTGGCCTCCTTTCCAAGAACCCGCCTGGGGCGCTTGGGAAGGGGCCAAAAAGAGGCCCCTTCCAGCAAGAGGCACCGTTCTCTCGCCTGGAAGGGGTTGGGCGTGGCGCTTACCCCCCTCTCTTATCGTCCCCGGGTGTTTCCCCCACCCGGGCCGGCCTTGGCACCAGCCCCACCCGCATCCGGCCATGAAACGGAAGGGATGGGAGGTTGCCGCGGTTTCACAGGGCCGTACCCTCCACCGCTCTGGATAAGAGAACGGGCTGGTTTTCGCCGCGCCCCGGCGCGGTTAAGGGTCAGTGTAGGGGCTTGGGGCTTGGCCGTCAACACCCTTTGACCTTTTGGCCCTCCTCCCCTATACTGAACTCCGCTACGGGGAGTAGCGCAGCCCGGTAGCGCACCTCGTTCGGGACGAGGGGGTCGCTGGTTCAAATCCAGTCTCCCCGACCAGAAAGCCGGCCCAAGGGCCGGCTTTTCGTATACTCCTCCCGTGGGCTTTCTGGCGGGCCTTGCCCTTTTGCTTTTAGGCTTGCACCTGATCGGGGAAGGGCTTTCCTCGGTCAAGGGAAAGAGATACTTGCTGGCCCGGGCCTTTTCCAGGCCGGGGAGCCTTCTATTTTCCGGTCTTCTCCTGGGGCTTCTTTCGGGTAGCGGCACCGGCCTTTCCCTCTTGGCCCTAGGGCTTTTGGAAGGAGGGATCTTTCTCCTGGGCCAGGCCGCCCTCCTTTCCCTGG
The DNA here is from genome assembly GCF_021462405.1 of Thermus tengchongensis. Classification (NCBI taxonomy): domain Bacteria; kingdom Thermotogati; phylum Deinococcota; class Deinococci; order Thermales; family Thermaceae; genus Thermus; species Thermus tengchongensis. The sequence goes on from NZ_JAKEDU010000004.1 coordinate 198,957, forward strand.
CGGCCACCGCCGGGGCCAGCGCCTGGGTGGGGGTGGTGGCCCTGGCCCAGAGGGAGGTGGCCGAGGTCCTGCTGGCTCTGGGCCTCCCTCTTTTCCTCTTCCGGGGAAGCCGAAGCGGGGGGTTGGTCCTTTTGGGCTTGGGCCTTCTTTTCCTGGGCTTTTTGGAGATGGGCCAGGGGGCCAAGGCTTTTGCGCCCCTTTTGAGCCTGCTTAATCCAGGTCCATGGGCCCTGTACCTGGTGGGGATGGTCCTGGCTTTTTTCCTGGGAACCGCCAACGGGGTGGCGGCCTTGGCCCTAGCCCTTATGCCCTTTTTGGGACAGGAGGGGAGTATGGCCTTGACCCTGGGGGCAGGGGTGGGGGTTTCGGGTGCCCTTTTTCTGGCGGCCTTGGGGGGCAGGCGGGAGGGATGGGCTTTGGGGGTGGTCCTTTTGGGGCATCGCTTTCTCTTTTCCCTGCCCTTTTTGCTTCTGCTTGGGCCGCTTGGGGGGATAGGGGTGGTGGGGCTCCACCTTCTAAGCCATCTGGCCTACGCCATAGCCTTTCTTCCCCTCCAGGGGCGTTACCTGCGCCTTACCGAAGATCTCTTTCCCCGCCGCACCGTAAGCCCCAAGTACCTCTCCCCCGAGGCTTTGGAAACCCCTAGCCTGGCCTACGCCCTGGTGCAACGGGAGCTGGGCCGGGTGGCGGATGCCGTGCGGGACATGCTGGCGCGGACGGTGCGGATTCTGGCCCAGGAGGAAGGGGGCGAGGCGGAGCTCGAGGCGCTGGAGGGCAAGGTGGACCGGCTTACCCGGGAGGTGGTCCTCTATACCGCCGAGCTCTCCACCCGCACCCGGGACGAGCGGGCGGTGCGGTTCTTCGTGGCGGCCTCGGAGCTTGAGCACCTGGGGGATCTGGTGCGCCGGGTGGTACGGCAGGCGGAGAAGCTTTGGGCCCAGGGCTTGACCTTCAGCCCGGAAGGCAAGGAGGACCTTTTAGAGGCGGGGAGGCTGGTTCTAGGCCGCCTCGAGCGCATGGCAGCCGCCTTGGCCACGGGGGAAAAGGCCCTGGCGGAGGGGGTTTTGTCTGAGGAAAGGGAGGTGGCGGCCTTTCTGGATCGCCTGCGCCGGGCCCACCTGAGCCGTTTGGAGAGCGGCAGGGCGGAAAGCCGGGCCACCACCTTGGCCCACCTGGACCTCCTCATCACCCTCGAGGAGGTTTCCAGCGGGGTGGATAGGCTTTGCCGCCTGGTCCTGGAGCTTTAAGCTAGAAAGCGTGGTGAGGATCCTGGGCGGCAAGGCCAAGGGGGTGCCCTTGAAGGTGCCGGCTTCCGCTAGGCCCTCCCCCGTGCGCCTGCGGAAGGCTCTTTTTGACCACCTGCGCCTCCGCTACCCCAAGCGGGGGCGGTTTTTGGACCTCTATGCGGGGAGCGGGGCGGTGGGCCTCGAGGCGGCCAGCGAGGGCTTTGAGGCCACCCTGGTGGAGAAGGACCAGGAAGCGGTGGCTCTTCTTAAGGAAAACCTCCGCCGCACGGGGCTAAGGGCCCGGATCGTGCCCCTTCCCGTGGAGGTCTTCCTCCCTGAGGCCAAGGCCCGGGGCGAACGCTACACGGTGGCCTTCATGGCTCCCCCCTACCCCATGGACCTGGTCCAAGCCTTCCAGGCCCTCTTGGAAAGCGGCCTGGTGGAGAAGGGGGGGCTTTACATCCTGCAGCACCCTAAGGACCTGCACCTGCCCTTCGGGGAGAGGCGGGTTTACGGGGAAAACGCCCTCACCCTGGTGGAGGCTTAGATGCACGTGGTCTATCCCGGAAGCTTTGATCCCCTTACCAACGGCCATTTGGACGTTATCCAGCGGGCAAGCCGCCTCTTTGACCGGGTCACGGTGGCGGTGCTGGAAAACCCTAACAAGCGGGGGCAGTACCTCTTTACCGCCGAGGAGCGGCTCAACATCGTGCGGGAGGCCACTGCCCACCTGCCCAACGTGGAGGCCCGCACCTTTTCAGGCCTTCTGGTGGATTTCGTGAGGCAGGTGGGGGCCCAGGCCATCGTCAAGGGCCTGAGGGCGGTTTCCGACTACGAGTACGAGCTCCAGATGGCCCACCTGAACCGCCAGCTTTTGCCGGGTTTGGAAACCCTCTTCATCCTGGCCGCCACCCGGTACTCCTTTGTGTCCAGCACCATGGTCAAGGAGATCGCCCGCTACGGGGGGGATGTGTCCAAGCTGGTGCCCCCGGCTACCCTTAGGGCCCTCAAGGCCAAGTTCGGCCAGGGGTAAAATCCCCTTGGAGGTTGTCATGAAGGCTTTTTCCGGCAAGTACGGGAACACCTTGGAGTTTGGTCACCTCATCGGGGGGGAGGAGGTCTTTGAAGGGAGGGTCCTGGAGAGGCGGAATCCCTCGGACCTCGAGGACCTGGTGGCCCGTTTCCCCGAGGGCACCAAGGAAACCTTGAGGAAAGCCGCCCTAAAGGCGCGGGAGGCCTTCAAGGAGTGGAGCGAGACCCCGGCTCCCGTGCGGGGGCAGGTGCTTTTTAACCTGGCCAAGATCCTGGAACGGGAGAAGCCCACCCTGACCCGCCTCATGGTCAGGGAGGTGGGGAAGACCTTCAAGGAGGCGGGCGGGGACGTGCAGGAGGCCATCGACACCGCCATCTTCTTCGCCTCCGAGGGGCGCAGGCTCTACGGCCAGACCGTGCCCAGCGAGATGCGGGACAAGGAGCTCTTCACCTTCCGCCGCCCCTTGGGCGTGGTGGGCATGATCACCGCCGGGAACTTCCCCATCGCCGTGCCCAGCTGGAAGTTGATCCCGGCGGTGCTGGCCGGGAACACCGTGGTCTGGAAGCCCTCCGACGACTCCCCCACCCTCTCCTATCTCTTCGTCAAGCTCTTTGAGGAGGCGGGCCTGCCCCCCGGGGTCATCAACGTGGTCTTCGGCGGGGGAAAGGACTCCACGGGCCAGTGGCTGGTGGAGCTCATGGACGAGGGCCTCCTCAACAAGTTCGCCTTCACCGGGAGCACCAAGGTGGGGCGCTGGATCGGGGAGGTGGCGGGCAGAAACCTCATAAGGCCCACCCTGGAGCTGGGGGGCAAAAACCCCCTGGTGGTCATGCGGGACGCGGACTTGGACCTGGCGGTGGAGGGGGCTTGGTGGAGCGCCTTCGCCACAGGGGGGCAGCGGTGCACCTCTGCGGGCAACATCATCGTGGACGCCCCCATTTACGGGGAGTTCAAACGGCGCTTCCTGGAGAAGACGGAGGCCACGGTGGTGGGGAACCCCCTCCTCCACCCCGAGGTCACCTACGGCCCCTTCCTCAACGAGCGGCTTTTCCAGAGGTGGCAGGAGCACTACGCCTGGGGGGAGGAGGACGGGGCCACCCTGCTCTTCGGCAAAGGGCGCATCACCCGGGAAAACCCCTACCCGCACTTCCTAGGGGACCCAGAGGCCGGGCTTTACGGCTGGCCCACGGTCTGGGAGGCCAGGCCCGGCATGCGCCAGTTTGAGGAGGAGATCTTCGGCCCCACGGTCAACCTGGTGAGGGTGGACGGCATCGAGGAGGCCATCGAGGTGGCCAACGCCACGCCCTACGGCCTATCCAGCGCCATTTACACCAACCACCGCCACTGGGCCTACCTCTTCAAGGTGGGCATCCGCGCCGGGATGACCAGCATCAACAACACCACCGTGGGGGCGGAGGCCCACCTACCCTTCGGTGGGGTGAAGGCCAGCGGCAACGGGGCCCGGGAATCCGGGATTTGGGTCATAGAGGAGTACACCTACTGGCATGCGGTGAACGAGGAATATTCGGGGAAGCTCCAACTGGCCCAGATGGACACCGGCTACGTGAGCCCCAAGGCCCCTACCCCCTGGGCCGAGGTCCTAGGTTTCTAAGTACCCCGTCGTGGCTTGCGCCACGACGGGGGCCCCAAACAGGCCATGGGCAAGCCGCTTTGGCTTTGGCCGATGGGGTAACCTTTGCGTGCGGATACTTAGGCCCTGGCCGCGCCCAAACCCCCGCCCCGGAACCTTGGGGGCGGGGTGACCCTACTGCGCGCTTTCCAAGTCGGGCCTTAGGCGCACCGCCTCCCGCAGGTAGACGTGCTTCACCGCTTCCTGGGGGACGTCCGCGTTCCATAGGGCCAGCACCCGGATCACCCGGGGCAGGCTCCCCGGGACCGGCACCTCCCGGGCGGAGAGCAGGGGAACCCGGTGCATGCCGATCTGACGGGCGGCCTCCGCGGGAAAGGCCGAACACAGGTCCTCCGTAACCGTGAAGATGATGGCTGCCAGCTCCTCGTGGCTTTGGATGCCGTTTGCCTCCAGCATCTTAAGGAGAAGCTCCCGCGTGGCTTGATGGATGGCCTCCGGCGTATCCTCTTCCACGGTGATGGCACCCCTGATGCCCCGGACCATAGTTGGGCTCCATGCTAAGGGGTTTAGGCCTTTGGTACAAGACGGGTAGACTGGGAGTTGTGAATCTGATGGCGGTGTTCGCCCATCCCGATGACGAGATCGGGGCTTCAGGCACCTTGGCCCTCCACGCCCAGCGGGGGGACCGGGTGCTTTTGGTCTGGATGACCAAGGGGGAGCTGGCGAGCCAGTTCGGAGACCTGGAAGAGGCCAGGGTGGCTGAGATACGGGAGGGGCACGGGGCCCACGTGGCCCGGTTGATCGGGGCCGAGTATCGTTTTCTACCTTTTCGCGATACCTTTCTCACCGGGGGCAGGGAGGAAGCCCTGGCCTTGGCTCGGTTGATGGCCGAGTTTCGGCCGGATGCGGTGATCACCTGGGATCCCCTGGACGTCCACCCTGACCACCGGGCCACGCACGAGGCGGTCCTTTCCGCCTTGAAGTTCTGCCGCATACCCAAACTCGTGGGGGAAGCGCACCGGAAGCCGGTACGGCTTTACCACTATCCCAGGAAGGAGCTTGCGAGACCATGGCTCTACGTGGATACCACCGTCACCCAAGAGGTGGCCGAAGCGGTGTTTGCCTTTTACCAGGAGTTCTACCGCTGGCCCTTTACCCTGGAGGAGTTTCGCGCCCGCCGGCGCCTTCAAGGTCGGGAGGCGGGGGTTCCCTTTGCGGAGGCGTTTCAGACGGACTCCCCTCCAGCGTGGCCTGCTCTTCCCTGACGCCTCCCGCGGGATTGTAGGCAGGGGTGAGCACGTAGGCTAAGAGCACTGCGGGAAGGACCAGGGGCAAGGTGGCGTACCCGCCCCACTCCGCTGCCAGAACGGTGGCGGCGAAGGGAGCCCGGGCTATCCCCGCCAGCACCGCCACACCCCCGGCCAAGGCCAGGGTTTCAGGAGGAAGGGCCAGCGGGCCCGGCAGGTGGGCCAGGAAAGCTCCCAAGAGCCCTCCCAGGACCAGGGCAGGGGTGTAGGGGCCCCCGTAGGCCCTTATCCCGCTGGCCAGGAGGAGAAGGAGGAGTTTGGCGAAAAGCAGGGACAGCACGGCTAGGGGGGGCAGAAGGGGAGTGGTGGCCACGGCAACCCAGGCCAGGCCACTGCCTAGGGCTTCGGGCAGGAGGAGAAGGGCCAGGGCTAAGGCCAGGCCCAGGAGGGCATGGCGCCAGGGGTAGGGAAGAGGGCGGATGCGGGCTTCCAGAAAGCGCGAGCCTTCCACCCACAGGGTGGTCAGGGCAGCGGCCACCAGACCTACCAGGGCGCCGGCGGGGAGGGCACCCATATCCACCCGGGCCTGGAAGGTTAGAAGGGGCGTGTAGCCGTAGAAGGCTCCGTAGACGGCAAAACCAGCCAAGGCGCCAATCAAAGCCGGGGTAAGGGCTCGGGCCTCGAGGAGGAGGCTCCGATAGAGAATCTCCGTGGCCAAAAGGGCTCCGGCCACGGGGGCGTGCAGGCTGGCTCCAAGCCCGGCGGCGAGCCCGGCAAAGGCCAGCCCCCCGCCCAGCCGAGGAAAGCGCCGGTCCAGCCCCCGGCCTAGCCAAAGCCCCAGCACCCCAAAGGGGCCCTCGCGCCCCATGGGGGAATAGAGGGAAAGCTGGAGTATCCCTCCCAACACGGCCCGCAGGTGGGAGAAAGGAGGGCTTGGCCGGTCCTCCCGGGCTTGTAGAAGAAAAGCGGCAAGCCCCTGTCCGGTTCCCAGGAAGCTGGTGAGGGCGAAGAGGAGGGGTAGGAGGAAGGCAAGGGGCCAGAGGGATGGTCCGGTGAAGGCCTGGGCCAGGCCTCCTTCCCCGGGGGGCTCGGGGGCCAGGTAGCCGAAAAAGAGGCCCGTAAGCTCACTAAGCCAGCGGAGGAGGGCGTTGAGCAGGGCTACCAGCAACCCTGCCAGGGCTCCCGTAAAGGCGCTGTAGAGGATGAGGGGGCCGGTCTGCCGCACCTCCTCGTCCCAGAGGGAGGAGAGGTTGAGCTGGGGGCCGCGGCCCAAGGGGCGCATCAGAGGGAGTGTACCAGACTGGTGGGGCTTCCCCGGGTCAGGCGGGGGGTGGGGAGGCCCAAGGCCCGGTACCCTCCCCGGGTCAGGGCCCGCACCAGGAGCCTTGGGTCCGCCTTCCCCCAGAGGGAAAGGACCTCGTTTTTCACGTCCAGGTCGGGGCTACTGGCCCGGGAGTCGGTGCCCAGGGCCACCTCCACCCCGTGGCGGGCGTAGAGGGCGAGGGGGGCTTCGCCCACCTCCAGCCCCGCGTTGGAGCGGGGGCAGAGGACCACCTTGGTGCCCGTTTCCGCCAAGAGCCTCGCTTCCTCCTCATCCACCTGCACCCCGTGCACCAAGGCGGTGCCGGGCCCTAAGACCCCTAGGGCGTGGAGGTAGCGCACGGGGGTGAGGCCTGGGGGTTCCCAGGGGGTCCGGCTGAAGCGGCGGTGGACCTCGGCCAAAGGGCCCTCCCCCCTTAGGAGAAAGGCCACCTCCTCGGGGCTTTCCCCCGCGTGGACCATGAGGGGAAGGCCCTCCGCCTGGGCGTACTGGGCCAGCTTGCGGAGGAGGGGGGCGCTCACGGAGTAGGGGGCGTGGGGGGCGAGGCCCACCCGCACCCGGCCCTCCTTCCGCCTCCAGGCCTCCACCTTGGCCCGTACCCTTCCGAAGACCTCCTCTGCCACGCTGGGGTCCGGGGCGAAGACCTCGTAGTAGGCCACCCCAGGGAGGGGGCTTTCCTCCAGGAGAAACGCCATCACCTCGTCATGGAACACGATGTCGGCGAAGGCCCCCACCCCGGAGGCCAGAAGCTCCTCCAGGCCCTTCCGCGCCGCCTCCAGCCCCCGCTTTTCCCGGTGGGCCACCACGTGGGGGATAAAGCCGGAGAAGGGGCCTTGGTAGCGGGGGTGGAGGGAGAGGTCCAGGTGGGTGTGGGCGTTCACCGGGGGAGGGAAGAGGGCTTTGCCCTTATGCACCACCTCCGCCTCGGGGAAGCGGCGCTTCAGCTCCTCCAAGGGGCCTTGGCCCACCACGTGCTTTCCCTGGACGGCGATGGCCCCTTGGAGCATGGGGGTGCCGAAGCCGGTGTAGACCACCTCTGCGGTCCAGAGCTCAGTCTTTAGCCAGAACATAGCGGTTGGGCCCCCGCGCGAAGTCCAGCGCCCGGTAGCCCTGGGCGAAGTAGTGGCCCAGGACCAGGCGGCTATGCTCCCGCCACCTCAGGGCGAGGGTGGGGTCTTCCCGCAGGATGCGCCCCCAGTCCTCGGGGATCTGGAAGAGGAGGCGGGGGGCCTCGAGGTCCAAGTCGGCTTCCACGGGCTCCTCCCCTTCCACCCGGTTGGCCTGGGGAAGGCCCTCCACCTGGGGCTCAGGGGGCGGGTCGTAGATGCGGGTGTAGACCCGCTCCGAGAGGAGCTCCCACTCCGCCAAGAGCCGGTCCGAGGGGGCCCCGGCGTTGATGCCCGTCATGGGGCCGTAGTGGTCGGGAAGGTAGGTCTTGGCGGTGGCCCCCAGCTTCCTCAGGTTGAAGTTGGCGTTCACGCCCCGCAAGGGGTCAAAGGTCCAGACCACCTTGCGGATGCCCCGGGCCAGGCACCAGTCCCGCTGGAAGCGCTTGAGGAGGAGGGCGGCTCCCGTGCCCCGGTAGGCCTCGAGGACCCCCAGCATGTGGGAGTGCTGCAGGGTGGGGTCCCTTGTGGGGAAGCCGAAGACGAAGCCCACCATCCGCCCTTCCACGAAAGCCCCCGCCACCAGCCCCCCCTCGTCCTGGGCGGCGATGAGGAGCCCTTTGGGCACCAGGTCGCTCTCCGCACGGCCCCAGACCTGGCGCTGGAGCTCCACCACGGCCTCCATCTCCTCGGGGCCCCTTAGCTCGCGGACACGTACCTCTGCCATAGGGTGAGACGCTCCACAAGAGGAAGCTTCAGGTGCACCCCGATGCCAGGGCCTTCCGGCACGGGCATGAGGCCCTCCTCCGCCTCGAGGGCCTCCTCCACCAGGTCCTCTTCCCAGTAGCGGCTGGCCGAACTCACGTCCCCGGGCTTGGTGAAGCCGGGCAGGGTGGCCAGGTGCAGGTTGTGGGCCCGGCCCACCCCCGCCTCCAGCATCCCCCCCATCCAGAGGGGGATGCCGGCGCTTTGGGCCAGGGCGTGGACCTGGAGGCTTTCCCCGTGGCCCCCAAGCCGGGCCGGCTTGATGTTGAAGACCCGCCCTGCTCCAAGCTCAATGGCCTTCCTCGCCTTCTCCGCCGAGGCGAGGCTCTCGTCCAGGCAGATGGGGGTGGCCAGCTCCCGCTGGAGCCGGGCGTGGTCCAGGAGGTCATCGTAGCCCAGGGGTTGCTCGATGTAGTCCAGGAAAAGCTCGTCCAGGCGCTTAAGCCGGGGGAAGTCGGCCAGGCGGTAGGCGCTGTTGGCGTCGGCGGTGAGGGTGGCCTCGGGGAAGGCCTGGCGCACCGCCTTCAGCACCTCGTAGTCCCAGCCGGGCCGGATCTTGAGCTTGATGCGCCGGTACCCCTGGGCCAGGTGCCGCTCCACCGCCTTCAGGGTGTCGGCCACCGTGGGCTGGATGCCCAGGGAGACCCCCACCTCCACCCGGGTGCGCACCCCGCCCAGGACCTGCCACAGGGGCTTGCCCAGGCCCTTAGCCCAGAGGTCCCAGAAGGCCATCTCCAGCACCGCCTTGGCCATGGGGTTGCCCCGGAAGGGCGCCAGGGCCTGCCGGAGGCCCTCGGGGTTCGCGAGGTCCTTCCCCAGCACCTGGGGCAGGAAAACCTCCTCCAGGAGGTAGCGGGCCCCCATCACCGTCTCCTCCCGGTAGAGGGGGAGCCTTTCCATCACCCCCTCCCCCAGGCCTTCCAGCCCCTCCCCGAAGAGCCGAAGGAGGAGGATGGTTCTCTTGGTCTGCACCCCGAAGCTGGTCTCAAAGCGGAACTTCAGGGGAAGCTCCAGGATGCGAAGCTCAGCCGCTTCTATCCGCAAGGTTCCAGCACCTCCTTCCCCACGTAGGGTACCAGGGCCTCGGGCACCCGCACCCGCCCATCGGGGAGCTGGTGGTTTTCCAGGAGCATCACCAGGATGCGGGGGGTGGCCAAGGCGGTGTTGTTCAGGGTGTAGGCGTACTGCACCTTCCCCTCGGGGTCGCGGTAGCGGAGGTCCGCCCGCCGGGCCTGCCAGTCCAAGAGGGCCGAGCAGGAGTGGGTCTCCCGGTACCGCCCCTCCGAGGGCACAAAGACCTCCAGGTCCACCTGCCGCCACTTGCCCGGGCCCATGTCCCCGGTGGAGACCTCCAGGAGGCGGTAGGGGAGTTCCAGAAGCCTCAGGATTTCCTCGGCGTTTTCCAGAAGCTCTTGGAAAGCCCGGTCCGAGGCCTCGAGGCTCGCCTCGGTGAGCACATACTGCTCCACCTTGTGGAACTGGTGCACCCGCATGAGGCCCCGCACGTCCTTGCCGAAGCTTCCCGCCTCCGAGCGGAAGGCGGGAGCGTAGCCCGCGTAGCGCTTGGGAAGCTCCTCATGCCGCAGGATCTCCCCGCTGTGGAGGGCGTTCAGGACCACCTCCGCGGTGCCCGTGAGGTAGAGGTCCGTGCCCGCGATGGGCCAGACCTGGTCCCGGGCCGCGGGGAAGTGGCCGGTGCCGATGAAGGCCTTTTCCCGGGCGTAGGAGGGGAGGGTGAGGGGGGTGTAGCCCTTCCCCACCATGAAGTCCATGGCGAAGCGGAGGAGGGCCAGCTCATAAAGGGCGAGGTCGCCGCGGAGGGCGTAGGTGCGGCTTCCCGAAACCTGGCTCACCCTCGGTTCCCACCAGCCGTTTTTCTCCAGCAGGCTCACGTGGTCCAGGGGAGGAAAGGGGAACTCCGGCGGGGTGCCCACCCGCTTGATCTCCACGTTGGCGGAGTCGTCCGGGCCCACAGGGGCGCCGGGCCAGGGGGGAAGGGGTACCTGGAGGAGGAGCTCCCAAAGCCTTGCTTCCTTTTCCCGTAAGACCTCTTCCAACCCCTTGGCCTCCTCGGCCAGGGCCTTCCCTCGGGCCACCAAGAGGGGCCTTTCCTCTGGCGGGGCCTTGGGCACCCGTTTGGCGATCTGGTTGCGCTCGGTCTGGACCTCCTGTAGCTGTTTCTTCAGCTCCTGCACCTCCTCATCCAAGGCCAGGACTTTGTCCAGGTCCAGCCGCACCCCTTTGAGGCGGATGGCCTCCCGAAAGAGCTCGGGCTCGTGGCGGATGCGCTTTAGGTCCACCATGGCTACTCCAGCACCTTGGGCACGCGGAAGAAGCCCTCTTCCTTCTCTGGGGCCACGGAGAGGGCCTCCTCTTGGGACAAGGAGGGCTTGGGCTCGTCTTCCCGAAGACGGCCTGGCGTTTCCCCCTCTCTTTCCTCCTCTACCCGGGGCAGGGCGTCCACGAACTCCAGGATGCGCTTTAGATCGTCAAGCAGAAGGGCTTCCTCCTCGGGGGAGAGGCGCAACTTTGCCAGACCCTCCAGCTTGCGCAGCAGCTCGGGGGTAAGCTCCATGCCGGCCATTCTACGGCCTAAAGCCCCCTTGGGGCGACCCTCTCCCGCGCGGGCATCCCGCTAAGTACCCCGTCGTGGCTTGCGCCACGGCGGGGGCCCCAAAGAGGCCATGAGCACGCCACTTCGACTTTGGCCGGTGGGGCAACCTTTGCGTGCGGGTGCCTTGGTGCCCCTCCATTATACTTGCCCCATGCCAGCCCCTCTGCG